>CANNLB010000469.1 GCA_947505565.1 Acidobacteriota bacterium
GTGGGTTGTGCGTGCCCGGCGGCCAGGCATCGATGATTCAGGCCGGTTCGCGGTTGGTCGAACATCTCGATGAAGACCTAACGTTAAAGGGGTTGCGCCTGCTATGGGAGAGGAACTGAACTACTTCAACTACTTCACCGAAGTAGAGGAGCACTTCCAAAAAGCCCGCGGCACCAGCCTGTTTTTGATGTCGCCCATTGACTGGGCGCTCGTCGAAACCTGGAAGGCTTCCGGCGTCCCGCTCGAAGCCGTGCTCCGCGGTATCGATGATGCGTTTTCGCGCAAACGATCGAAATTCCAACAGGTCAACTCACTCACTTACTGCAGCCAACCCATCAAAAAAGCCGCCGAAGATATGGCCAGGAATCGGCCCGCGAAGATAGCTCCCAGCAATGAGGATTCCCTCCCGCAGGACCGTCTGCAAGCCTTCCTGGCCGCCAACAGCCAGGCTCTGCGCGCGAAAGATTTTATTGAGGAAGCGGACTCCCTGGCCGAGTTAGCCGCCACGCCCGAAACGGCTCACGCCGACCTCGAAGCGCTGGAACAGCGCATGACCGCCCTCGAAGAACGCGTCCTCGCCCGCGCCCGCCTCCGCATGAGTGAAGCCGAGTTAGTCGACATGCGACGAGATCTGGAGCTACAATTAAAGCCCCATCGCAGCCGCATGGGAGCTGCTGAACTCTCCCTGCTCGAAAAGAACTTTCTGGATCGACAATTATTTGAGAAACTCGGAATCCCCAGATTGAGTCTATTCTTCTTATACTAGTGAGTAAGGTCATCCATGTCTAAATCGGGACCAACAAAAACCACAGCGGCTAGGGCGCCGAACAAAGTAGAAGATCCGCAGTTGGAGGCGTTCGAAGCAGCCATCCAGCTGTTCCATCGCCGGGAGTACGCCGCGGCGCTGCCGCTATTTGAACAGGCCAGTCAAGGGCCGACTAAAGACCTCGGCCAAACCGCCCACTTGCGCATCCGCATGTGCCAGCAACGCATTGAGGCCACTCGTCCGCCGCTCCAGTCGGCCGAGGATTACTACGCCTACGGCCTCACCCTCACGGACCGGAGGAAGCTGCCGGACGCCGAAGCAGCCCTCGCCAAGGCCGTGGCGCTGGCCCCTCGCGCCGACCACATCCACTATGCGCTCTCGCTCGTTCGCGGTCTGCAGCGCAACTACCGAGGCGCCGCCGAAAGCCTTGCCAAAGCCATCGAAATCCAACCGGGCAACCGCAAAGCCGCTCGGCACGATTCCGACTTCCATGAAGTATTGCAGCACTCTCCGGTACGGGAACTTGTCTACAGCGAAACAATCGCCGGACACTAATTCCACCCTCCGCGGCCCCCTCCGGATTGTTTCCATAGGAGGCGGAAACGGCCTTTCGTCCCTGCTCAAGGGATTGAAGATCTACGCCTCCGGCGCTGAACCAATCGCCACGCTGACCGCCATTGTCACCGTCACCGACGACGGCGGTAGCTCGGGCCGATTGCGTAAGGCTTTCGCCATTCTCCCCCCCGGCGACGTCCGGAACTGCATGGTCGCCCTTGCGGAGGAAGAAGCCCTACTCAGTCAGCTCTTTCAGTACCGTTTCTCCTCCGGACGCGGTCTCAAAGGCCATAGCTTCGGCAATCTTTTTCTCACCGCTCTTACCCATCTCACCGGCGATTTCGCCAGCGCCGTTCGCTTCGCTAGTGGCGTCCTCGCGTCCTCCGGCGAAATCATCCCCTCCACGGCCGAGAACGTCGCCATCACAGCCAAGCTGCAGGACGGCACCCTCGTGACCGGCGAGAGCCAAATTTCAAAAACCCGTTCTCCGATACGCGACCTCAGAATCGTCCCCCGCCGCCCTAAGCCTCACCCGGAAGCGCTCGCCACCATCGCCGAAGCCGACCTGATCACCCTCGGCCCTGGCTCACTGTTCACGAGCGTTATCCCGAACCTGCTCGTCTCGGGCATTCCCGCCGCGATCGCGGCCAGCTCCGCCTTGAAGGTCTACGTCGGGAATCTGATGGGTCAACCCGGCGAAACCGTGAATTTCACCGCCTCTGATCACGTCCGCGCCATTCTCCGCCACACCGGCTTAACCGGCGACGATCGCAGCCGATTTCTCCAGTACATCGTCCTCAATTCCCAAGGGATTCACCCCCGCCAACTTGGCACTTACGCCGACCGCCTCGCTCTTCCGGTAGAAAACGATACCGTCGCGCTGCGTGCGATGGGTCTTGACATCATCAAGGGCGAGTTGCTCGAACCAGGCGAGAAAGTTCGCCACAATCCTCGCGCAACCGCCGACATTCTGCTCAAATTAGCCAAACTCGGCCGGCGGCGCCGCCAAATTCAAGGAGCCAAGCAAGCAATATGAACTCCCCCGTTACCGTTGTCATCTTAGCGGCCGGCATGGGCACGCGGATGCGCTCGAAAATCGCTAAAGTGCTCCATCGCGCCGGCGGACTCACCCTCGTCGAACACGTCGTCCGCCTCGCCTTAACGGTCGCTGAACCGGAGAACATCGTCGTCGTTGTCGGCCACCAAGCGGATCAAGTCCGCCAAACCCTCGCCCCATACGGCGTGAAAACCGCCGAGCAAACCGAACAACGCGGCACCGGCCACGCCCTCCGCTGTGCCCAATCGGCCGCCCCCGCCACCGGCCATCTCGTCGTCCTTTACGGCGACGCTCCGCTGCTCACCGCCGAGACCCTCCGTTCCCTGGTCGATGAGCGCCCCGAAACCGCTACCGTCCTAACGGCGATTTTGGACGACCCCACCGGGTATGGCCGTATTCTCCGCGATCCCGACGGCCACGTGCTGGCCATTGTCGAGCACAAGGCCGCCACCGAAGCCCAACGCGCCATCCGCGAGATCAACTCCGGCATTTACTGCTTCCGCGCGGAACGGCTTTGGGCCCATATCGATTTGATCGGCACCAACAACCCCGCCGGCGAATTCTATCTCACCGACATCGTCGAGTTACTTCGCGTAGTCGGCGGCAAGACTCACGCCCGCATCCTCGCTGACCCCAACGAGTTACTCGGCATCAACTCCCGCGTCGAACTTGCCGAGGTCGATCGTATCTTCCGTGCCCGCAAAGTTATCGACCTCATGCTCAGCGGCGTCACGATCGAAAAGCCCGAAACCGTCGTCGTGGATTGCGACGTTACCGTCGGCCAGGACTCGATTCTCGAACCTGGCACCCGCCTGGTAGGTGCCACCCACATCGGCGAGGATTGCCGCATCGGCGCCGGGTCCGTCCTGGAAAACGCCCAACTCGCCGAAGGCGTCATCGTCCAACCCTATACGATCATTCAGGATTCCAGCGTCGGCGCCGGGTCCCGCCTCGGACCCTTCGCCCGGCTCCGCATGCACAACGTCGTCGGAGCCATTGCGCACATCGGCAACTTCGTCGAACTCAAGAACACGACGCTCGGCGACGGCGCGAAAGCCAACCATCTCGCCTACCTCGGCGACTCGATCATCGGAGCCCGCTCCAACGTCGGCGCCGGCACGATCACCTGTAACTACGACGGCGTGCACAAACACCCGACCACGATCGGCGAGGGCGTCTTTGTCGGGAGCAACTCGACGCTCGTGGCCCCGGTTACTCTCGAATCCGGAAGTTACATCGCCGCTGGTAGCGTCATTACCGACACCGTCCCCACGGGCGCCCTCGGCCTCGGCCGCGGACGGCAGGTGAACAAACCGGGCTGGGTAAAAGCGAAGAAGGGTTAACCCTTTACGCGATTGCCTGCTCGCTGTTTGGGTTCCTCGCTGTTTGGTGTGGGTAGAACCGCCCGTCCGGTTACAGCATCGACGGTCGGAGCCCGTCCAATAGTCCAAGTAGGCGACCGTGGAAATGACGCGCCGTGGAAAGCGAGGA
>CANNLB010000470.1 GCA_947505565.1 Acidobacteriota bacterium
CGCATCACTTCGATGTCTAGGCGTGTCATCAACGTGTTTGAAGATGTCGTTACGATGGAAGTCCCCTCGGACATGCTGGAAGCGGCGTCCAAGGGCTCTTCCGTATATGGAAAGTCCATCCCGTTGCCGCCCGGCACCTACCGGATCAACATCGTCGTTAAGGATGTGTTCGGCGGAAATATGAACAATTACGAGATGGCGCTCAATGTACCGAGGCTCGAAGACGACGTGTTTGGGATGTCGAGCGTGGTTTTGGCCGATTTGATCGAGAAGGTTCCGACCCGGTCGATCGGCAATGGACAGTTCGTCATCGGAACGACGAAGGTTCGCCCACGAGTCACCGAGAGCTTCACCCGGGACGAGAAAATGGGGATTTATGTGAAGTTTTACAACTTCGAACCCGATGAAAAGACCCGGAAACCGAACGCTACAGTTCATTATGAGGTTGTCAAGTCTGGTAGCAATGCGAAGATCTTCGAGTTCTCTGAGGATTTGATCAATTCGTCCAGCGCGACTGAAGTCACCATTGAAAAGGTTCTTCCGCTCAAGGCTTTGGAGCCTGGCGCGTACGAACTCCGACTCAAGGTGACGGATAAAGTCCGCAACCAATCCCTGTCCCCTGTCACAAAGTTTACGGTGACCTAAACGATTCGAGCTCGGGCGTTCTCATGAACTTTGGCGGTCGCCATTTCGCGGCAATTTGTATACTCTCCGGGGTACTGGTCGGGCTGTGTGTCTGCGAAGCCCAGCCGCAGTCCGCCCGGCTGCAAGGCGCAATTCTTGGGATCGTTTCTGACCGCTTGGGCCAGGGTCAATTGGGCGCGACCGTCTACCTCTACAACCGCTTCGACAAACTGGTGCAACGGGTGACGACGAATGAGAAGGGGGCCTTTGGGTTCGACTTCCTCTCGCCTGATTCCTACAGCGTCCGCGTCAGCTTGCCGGCGTTCATGCCAGCCTTCCGCCAGAATATTCTCATCCAACCGGGCATGCGAAGCTTTTTGGCAATCAACCTCGCCGGGGTAATCAGTTCTGTCGAATTAGTTTATTCTTCGCCGACGCCAACCAATCCCATGACGGACGATTGGAAGTGGGTGCTGCGCAGTTCGATGTCCTCACGCCCAGTTCTCCGGTTGCTCGCCGACCCCAGTCGGCGCCAAAGTAGTATCTTTTCCGATATGCGCGGCGTGGTTCGGGTGCAGGCTGGAGACGGCGGGAGTACGGGCTTCGGAAGTCAACCGGATTTGGGGACCGCCTTTGCCGTGGCGACCTCGGTTTTGGGTCAACATGAACTCCAGGTTACGGGCAATCTGGGATACGCATCTAGAGGGGGTTCTCCCACAGCGTCTTTCCGCACCCGCTTAAGTAAGGTCCCCGAGAGTTCGCCGCTCGCCATCAGCTTTTCGCCACAGGTTTTGTTGACGGTCCGTCAACTGTTTGTCGTCGGAAGCGGATCGCAGGCACCTCCCCTGAGCACCCTGTCGACGGCTTTTCTTGATCGAACGGCCTTCGGGGGCCGGGTCGACGTCCTCTACGGCGCTCAGCTAGAGTCCGTTACTTTCTACGATCGGTTGAGCGTCATTAGCCCCTTCGCCCGGCTAACGTATAAGGTAAGCAAGAACCACGACGTCCAGGTTGCATATTCGAGTGGAGCGCCCCCCGAAGAGATTTATCGTTCCCTCGAAGGCGTGTCGGAGCCCCAATTGGGCCAGGATGTCGGCACGGTGAGTGCGTTCCCCCGCGTCTCGTTGCGGGATGGTCGCGCTCATGTGCAGCGGACGGGAAACCTGGAGGTCGCGGTGCGGCGAAAACTTGGTACGAAGTCCGAGCTGACGGCGGTCGCTTTCGAGGAACGGGTCGCCAACGGGGCTTTGACGGTAATGGGGGACATCGGAGCGATTGAGCGGTCGGAGGTTTTGCCGGACCCATTCTCACGGAGTTCGATTTTGAACGTAGGCAGCTACCAACGACGGGGTTTTATGGTCTCGGCCGACCGGAATTGGGGACGGGGATGGAGCACTTGGCTGGGTGCGGGAAACACCGGTACTTTATCGCCGGATGCCGATCTGGTCGCCAACGCTAGAGACGTTCGAAGACTCTTGCACAGCGTTCGCCGAAACTGGCTGGCCATGAGAGTGGCTGGTGTTCTGCCGAGGACCGGGACTCGGGTCGTAACGAGTTATCTTCAGACCGATCATACGTCGGCGCTGCCGATGCATCGCTATTTAACGCAGAGTTTTTCGCCAGAGGTAGGGCTGAATGTCCAGCTTCGCCAACCGTTACCTGGTTTGGGATTGTGGTCCGGACGTTTGGAAGCGATCGTCGAACTGCGGAACGCTCTTTCCCAAGGCGTAGCTGGTCTAGAGACAGGGGAGGGGCGTCGCCTTATTTTGATGCCATCCCCCCGCACCCTGCGTGGCGGGCTGGCGTTCATCTTTTAGCGAGTTGCCCGCAGAAACAGCGGTTTATCGGTAGTATCGCCCGAGCTCGGGTGGAGTGCCCTGGTTCGGCAACCACCGTCGGGTTTGGGCTGGTGGTCCCGGATATTGGGCAGCGATCGTCGAACTGCGGAACGCTCTTTCCCAAGGCGTAGCTGGTCTAGAGACAGGGGAGGGCGTCGCCTTCTCTTGATGCCATCCCCGTACCCTACGTGGCGGGTTCGCGTTCAGCTTTTAGCGAGTTACCGGCGCCTAGGAACGTTTCTCGCGCTAAGTCGTAGCTTTCTTGTCCGCGAATAAGGAACGCCTCCCCGGCAGGATCGAAAGGAGTCCACTCAACGCACTCTGCTTCTGCTTTGGTTTTTCCGCCGCCTGGGTCGCTTCTCGCTCCACAAGGCAAAAGGCGAGCTTTCTGAACTCCCGACCGAGATCGGAGTTCGGATTAACCGGTTTGCCTTCCGTCAGCGCTAGGCTTACCCCTTGGTAGTCGTTCGGGAGAGCGATTTTGACGGGGAGGCCAAGCAAGTCTTCAATCTGCCTAGTATCGATCTTAGACTGTTTATGACTGCGATTAATGACCAGTTCGATACGGTCGCCGAGGTCAAGTATTTTGAGATAATTGAGCCGCTCGCGCGCCAAGTGGAGAGAGGACAGTTCCGCCGTCGTGACCAGGAAGATCCGTCGTGACTGCTCCATGATCTCAATCGAGTATCTTTCCATATTCCCCGACAGATCCACCGCCACCAATCGATAGTAGCGCCGCATAAACTCCACCAAATATCGTATCTTGGTTGGCTCGATTCGGTTACCGGGATTCAATCGACCAGAATGTATAACGTCCAGATCCCCGACCGAGCTGACGAGTTGAGGCCACAATGCTTCGTCCATTCGGAGAGCGTTGTCTGCGGCGTCCGTGATGCAGAACTCGTTGTCTAGCTTCATCATGAATCGCTGCATGCCAGAGTTCAGATCAAGATCAACCAGAAGCGTCTTGCAGTTCTCCATTTTCGCCGCTGCCGCCGACACGTTCATTGCAATCGTGGAAGCACCAACACCGGGTTTCGCTGGCAAAAAGGAATAGATATACTCGGATTCGAACGATGCTATCGGCTTACGCTGCAGGTTTTCATTCACCCGCTGCAGTGCGTCACTCAAATCTTGTGCACGAAACGGGGCACCGATGAACTCACGAATTCCCACTCGCATCAGATCGAGTAGAGCTTGCGGGTTCGTTTCGTCATTTATCGTAATGATCTGGATACCGGGGACGGCATCCTCCGCCACTCGGGCGGTAGCGATCGCCTGTTCCACCGAAGCCAAGCTCAAAAAAAGTACCTGAGGGCCGTGAGCTCGAATCGCCTTTTGTAGATCGTTCGCCGATGGGTATCGATCCAGGGTCCGGGTAACCGCAATCTTCCCAACTTGGGCAA
>CANNLB010000471.1 GCA_947505565.1 Acidobacteriota bacterium
GGAACTTCGACGCCGAAAATCGCGGCAGTCTTCCCAAAACCGGTCCCGGAAAGCTTAAGGCTCCGCTCCAATTCGAGTACGACCGCACCACCAAGTTCGTCCTCGAATTCGTCGATTTCCGCTTCACTCGCCACCCTGGCTCGCTTGAAAACTTCGATTGGCCCGTCACCCCTGAACAGGCCCAAGCCGCCCTCGCCGACTTCATCGAGAACCGTCTCCCCCACTTCGGTCAGTTCCAGGACGCCATGTGGACCGGCGAACCTTGGCTCTATCATTCGCGCCTTTCCTCCGCGATGAATCTGAAACTCCTCCAGCCCCGCCAAGTCGTCGCCGCTGCCGAAGCCGCCTATCACGCCGGTGCCGTTACCCTTCCCCAAGCCGAAGGTTTTATTCGCCAAATCATCGGCTGGCGCGAGTATGTCCGCGGCATCTACTGGCGCTACATGCCCGAATATGTCGACCGCAACGAGATGGGCGCAACTCTGCCCCTGCCGAAGTGGTTCTGGACCGGCAAGACGGAGATGAACTGCCTCAAGCACACCCTCCGCCAAACCCTCGACTACGGCTACGCCCACCACATCCAACGCCTCATGGTGACTGGGCTCTATTGCCTCCTCGCCGGCATAGACCCGAAGCAAGTCCACGAATGGTACCTCGCCATCTACGTCGACGCCGTCGAATGGGTCGAACTTCCGAACACCCTCGGCATGAGCCAATACGCCGACGGCGGCATCATGGCATCCAAGCCCTACGTCGCCTCCGGCAAATACATTGACAAAATGTCGAACTACTGCTCTGGTTGCCGCTACGACCCAGCCCAACGCAAAGGCGAAACGGCATGCCCGTTCACCACCATGTACTGGCAATACCTCGAAAAACACGAGCAAAAGCTGGCCAAAAACCCCCGCATGCTCCTCCAAATTAAAAACCTCAACCGCCAGAAACAGGAAGCATCGTGACCTATCTCATTTTCGGCGCCACCGGCGGCGTCGGCTCTGCCCTCGCACATACCCTCCTCGCCCGTGGCCACCGTGTCATCGCCAGCGGCCGCGATCCCCAAAAACTCGCACTCCTCTCCTGCGCCCTCGGCACCCCCCCCCTCCTCGCGGATGCCACATCCTCCGCCGAAGTGGCCCAAGTCTTCGGCGAAGCGGGCCCCGTCGATGGCGTCGCCAACTGTGTTGGCTCCCTGCTCCTGAAACCCGCCCACATCACCACCGACGACGAATGGTCCGCCGTTCTCCGTACCAATCTCGATTCAGCCTTTTACGTCCTCCGCGGTGCCGCCAAAACCATGATGTCCACCGGCGGCTCCATCGTCCTCGTCTCCTCCGCCGCAGGCCGTCTCGGCCTCCAAAATCACGAAGCTATCGCCGCCGCCAAAGCCGGCATCATCGGCCTTACCCTCTCCGCCGCCGCCACCTACGCCCCCCGCAATATCCGCGTCAACTGCGTCGCCCCCGGCCTTACCGACACCCCCCTCACCGCCCGCATCACCTCCAACGAAGCCGCCGCTAAAGCCTCCACCGCCATGCACGCCCTCGGCCGCCTCGGTGCCGCGCAGGACGTCGCCAATATGATGGCCTTCCTCCTCGACCCCGCGAACGCCTGGATCACCGGCCAAACCTTCGGCGTCGATGGCGGCCTCGGCACCGTTCGCAGCAAAGGATAACGAAAATGCGCATCCTCCTCTACAGCGGCAAAGGAGGCGTCGGCAAAACCTCCGTCGCCGCCGCCACCGGCCTCCACCTCGCCAAACTCGGCTACAAGACCCTCGTCATGAGCGTCGACCCCGCCCACTCCCTCGCCGACTCCTTCGCCCTCAAAACGACCCTCTTCGACGCCCGCACCGCCGACCCCTTCTCCGTTAAACCCAACCTCGACGTCCAGGAAGTCAACATCCAGCTCGAAATCAAACGCCACTGGCGCCAGGTTTCTACCTACCTCACCAGCCTCCTCCGCACCTCCGGCCTCGGCGACGTCGAAGCCGAAGAGATGGCCATCCTCCCCGGTATGGAAGAGCTCTCCGCCATGATGTATGTCAACCAATACCGTCGCGAAAAGACCTACGACGTCATCGTCCTCGACTGCGCCCCTACCGCCGAAAGCCTCCGCTTCGTCGCCATGCCCACCACTCTCGACTGGTACATGAAACACGTCTTCACCGTCGAACGCAACATCCTCAAAGTCATCCGCCCCGTCGCCAATCGCCTCTCCCCCGTCGAACTCCCCTCCGACTCCTACTTCGACAACGTCCTCGAACTCTTCGGCCGCATCCAAGGAATCGAAAACGTCCTCGAAGACCCGCAGGTCACCTCCGTCCGCCTCGTCTCCAACGCCGAACGCATGGTCATGCGCGAAACCCAACGCGCCTTCGTCTACTTCTCCCTCCACGGCCTCACCGTCGACAACATCATCGTCAACCGCGTCCTCCCCCCCGAAGCCGACGGCTTCTTCAAAGCCTGGCGCGAAGCCCAAACCGGTATCATAGACGAAATGAAGGCCTATTTCGATCCCATCCCCCTCCGCTTCGCTCCCCTGTTCAGCGAAGAGGTCATGGGCCTCGAACGCCTCGAACGCCTCGCCGAAGTGCTCTATAGTACTGGCGAGGATCCCGCGCTCGTCACCCGTGCAGAACGCCCTTACTCCTTTGGCAAAAACGAGGTCCGCCTGCTCCTTCCCTTCGCCATCAAGGGCGAAATCGGCTTGTTCAAGAAGGGCGACGAACTCGTCGTCGAAATCGGTACCCTTCGCCGCCACGTCGGCCTGCCCACCTCCATGGTTGCTCTCCAACCCGCCCGCGCCCGCCTCGAAGATCGTACACTCGTGGTGGAGATGCGCCCTCTTGCTTAACCGCCTAGCCTTCGTCCACGGCACCCTGATCACCGACTCCGGCCCCGTCCCCGATTCCCTCGTCCTCTCGGAAGCCGGCCGCATCACCTACGCCGGCCCCTGGGCCGAAATCCCCCCCGATTGCACCGTAATCGACGCGATCGGCCTCCATGTCTCCCCCGGCTTTATCGATATCCACGTCCACGGCGCGGCCGGTTCCGATTTCATGGACGCCACTCCCGAAGACCTTCATAAAATTTTCGCCTACCACGCCCGCCACGGCGTCACCGCCCTCTGCCCCACCACCGCCACCGCCTCCCACCCCGAAATCATCGCCTGCCTCGAAGCCATCAACGCCTATCGCTCCGGCCCCCACACCACTGCCCGTGCCCTCGGCGCCCACATCGAAGGCCCCTATCTCTGCCAGACCAAGCGCGGCTGCCACCTCCCCGAATTCGTCCGCCCTCCCGTCGAAGCCGAGTGGCGCGAACTCCTCGATCACGGCCCCCTAGCCACCATGACCCTCGCCCCGGAACTCCCCGGTGCCCGGCCCCTCATTGAAACGCTCCGCCGCCAGGGCGTCATCCCCTCCGTCGGCCACAGCGAAGCGCTCTATCACGAAATCGTCGAAGCCCTCGACTGGGGCGTCTCCCACGCCACCCACCTCTATTGCGCCATGACCGACGCCATGAACAACCGCTGGCGCGGCACCCCCAATCCCCGTTCGGCCGGCATTGTCGAAGCCGTCTATCTCGAAGAGCGCCTGTCGAGCGAACTCATCACCGATGGCAAGCATCTCTCCCGTGAAATGATGATCCTCGCCTATCGCAACAAAGGCTACGAAAAACTCGCCATCATCTCCGACGCCATGCGCGCCACCGGTATGCCCGACGGCGAGTACACCTTCGGCCCCCGCCATGGTATGGTCGCCGTCGTCAAGGATCGCGAAGCCCGCATCCCCGATGGCACCGCCCTCGCCTCCTCCGTCTTCGCCATGGACGAAATGGTCCGGATCTTCCGCGAAGCCACCGGC
>CANNLB010000472.1 GCA_947505565.1 Acidobacteriota bacterium
GTTCGGAAAAGGTAAGGTTGGGAGGGCGCGATACTTTGGTCTGTCTGCTAGGAGGCGGCGGTCGGGCGGAGCATGCGGGAGGGGCTGGTGGGTTTGCTGTTTGGCGGCGGTAGTGGAGGGATGGTGCACGTGGATGGATGAGTTGGTTTGGTGATGGTGCGTCGGAATGTCTGGCGGCGGTCGGGCGGAGCAGGCGGGAGGGGCTGGTGGGTTTGCTGTTTGGCGGCGGTGGTGGAGAGATGGTGCACGTGGATGGATGAGTTGGTTTGGTGATGGGTTGTCTGCTGGTGGCGATCTCGCTCCGAACAGGATGGGGCGAGCGGTTTTGCTGGTTAACGGTGGTGTCGGAATCGGAATTGATCGTCGCGATTTGGATGTTTATCAAAGATGGGGCAGGGGGTCGATCGGGTGCCTTGATTCGGCGGCGACTCTCGTTCCTCTGGGCGTGCTTTTTGGGGCTTGGGTGTCGTAAGTTTCGCACCGCAGCAGAGCCGCGTCGTACCATCAGAGAGGAAGCTATGACGACCTGCTATTTTGACGCTTTTTCCGGCATCGCCGGCGATATGACCGTCGGTGCCCTCATCGACGCGGGCGCCAACGGCGACGCCGTCATCGACTGCCTGAATTCGCTCAACCTCGGCGCAACCTATCGCTACGAAAAAACTAAACGCCGGGGCATGGCCGCAACCAAGTTCCACGTCGATGGCGGTCAACAAAGAGACCATCGCCACCTTCCCCACATCGCCAAAATCATCGAAGCCGCCAGCGCGATTTCGCCCCTCGCCCAAAAAAACGCCATCGCCATCTTCATCAAACTCGGCGAGGCCGAAGCCCACGCTCACGGAATCCCCATGGACCGCGTACACTTCCACGAGGTCGGCGCAGCCGACTCGATCTCCGATATCGTCGGGGCCTGCGTCGCTTTTGAACTCCTCGGCGTCGACGAGATCGGCTGCTCCCCGATCAACGTCGGTAGCGGCCTCGTGGAGACTGAACACGGAACGCTCCCCGTCCCTGCTCCCGCCACCGCCCAACTGCTGATCAACAAGCCCATCTACTCAAAAGGCCCCGCGATGGAGTTGACGACGCCCACCGGCGCAGCCATCGTCGCGACCCTGGCCACCCACTTCGGTTCTCTGCCTGCGATGTCGATCCGCTCGACCGGGCTCGGCGCCGGGACGGCCGATTTCAAAGCTCAGGCGAACGTGCTTCGCGCGGTGATCGGCGAGCGCACCGCGGCAACCGAAGCCACCTCCGTCAACGTGCTTGAGGCCAACATCGATGATGCCTCACCGCAAGTGCTGGGCTATACAATGGATCGGCTCTTCGCCGCCGGCGCGCTGGACGTCGCCCTGCAGCCGATCCAAATGAAGAAAAACCGTCCTGGTTCGCTCCTCAGCGTGATCGCCAAGCCGGAGGACACCGACGTGCTGGCGGGGATCATCCTGCGCGAGACGACCACGATTGGCCTGCGGATCACGACAGCGGAACGTCGCGTGGCCGCCCGCCGGTTCATCAACGTCGATACCCCCTGGGGCGTCGTGCGGATGAAAGTTACCGCGCAGGGAGCTACCCCCGAATACGATGATTGCCGCATCTTGGCCGAAGCCAAGGGCGTGCCCCTGAAAGACGTCCTGGCCCAGGCTCAGTTCGCTTACCTTAAAGAGTTTTAATCAATGGACAAGTACTACCTTACAACCCCGATCTACTACGTCAACGCGGCTCCGCACATCGGCCATACGTATACGACGATTGCCGCTGATGTCATCAAGCGCTACAAACAGATGCAGGGCTTCGACGTCGTGCTGACCACAGGGACGGACGAACATGGGCTGAAGATCCAGCGTTCGGCGGAGAAAGCAGGGCAGACGCCGGAGGCGTTTACGACTGCGGTGGCGGCTGAGTTCAGCGAGACGTGGAAGAAGTTCGGTTTTGCGCTCGACCACGAGCAGCGGACGACGGACCCCAAGCACGCGGCCAACGTGCAACGCCTTTTTAAGGTTTGCTTGGCGAACGGTTTCATCTACAAGGGCTCTTACACGGGCTATTATTCGGTGGTCAATGAAGCCTTTGTGCCGGACGCCAAGGAGGGCGATGTGGATCCGGAGACGGGGCAACCGTTGGAGCTGGTAACCGAGGAGAACTACTTCTTTAAATTGTCGGCGTTTCGCGAGAAGCTGATTGCCCTGCACGAGGACAACCCGGAATTTTTGCAGCCGGAGACTCGCCGGAACGAGGTGCTTGCGTTTTTGAAGCAAGATCTGGCGGACCTTTCGATTACCCGGACGACGATTCAATGGGGCATTGCGGTGCCGGACGAGCCGGGCCATGTTTTCTATGTTTGGTTTGATGCGTTGATGGCGTATCATTCGGCGGTGGTCGATGACAATCGGTGGCCGGCTGATTTGCATCTGATTGGTAAAGAGATCGTTCGGTTTCACGCGGTTTACTGGCCCGCGTTTTTGATGGCGGCCGGCTGGGCGCTGCCGAAGAAGATTTTCGCGCACGGCTGGTTGTTGTTTGATAACAACAAAATGTCGAAATCGCGGGGCAATATCGTGCGGCCGGAACCGATTCGGCAGGCGATGGGAGCCGACGCGCTGCGCTACTATCTTCTGCGCGAGATCGTGTTTGGGGCGGACGGGAATTTCGCTTATGACGCGATGGTGACGCGGTACAACGCGGACTTGGCGAATGGGCTGGGGAATTTGGCGAGCCGCACCCTGAGCATGATTCAGCAGTATCGGGGCGGGGTGATTCCGGAGCGTCCGTCTGCACTCGAGCTGCCGATTGCGACGGCGGTGGCGGCGGCGATCAACGGCTATGAGAAGCTCGAGTTTTCGAAGGGTCTGGAATCGATTTGGCAGTTGATTACGGCGGCCGATAAGTACATCGTCGAACAGGCTCCGTGGAAGCTCTTCAAGGCCAAGGACGATGAGAAGCTGAATGAAGTGTTGTATAGCATTGCCGACGCCCTGCGCGTGGCGACGGTGCTGGCCGCGCCGGTACTGCCGGAGAGCTGCGCGAAGATTTGGCGGCTGCTGGGATATTCGACCTCGATTAGCGAAGAACGATTCGGGATGCTGGAAGCTGGTCAGCTCCCGGCTGGCCAAGCCGTCCCGGCGGTTGAGCCGGTGTTCCCTAGACTGGAAATGCAACCGACGATTGACAAAATGAACGACTTAGAAGAAATCGAAAGAGACCGGCAGAATGCGCTACTGGGCAAGACAACGGAGCCGGTGGTGGCGGTGCATCCGGGGGGAATCCCGGTGGCGGAGCAGATCACGATTGACGATTTTGTGAAGGTGGATCTGCGGGTGGGGCAGGTGAAGTTTGCTGAGAGGGTGAAGGGATCCGATAAGCTCCTGCATCTAAAGGTGGACATTGGTGAAGCCGAGCCGCGGACGATTGTGGCCGGGATTGCTCAGGTGTATGAACCGGAGACGTTGCTGCACCGGAAGGTGGTGATTGTGGCGAATCTGGCACCGCGGAAGCTGAAGGGGATTGAGTCGCACGGGATGATTGTGGCGGCTTCAAGCCTGGACAGCAACGCGACGCTGGCGGGTTTTCTTGAGGACGTTCCGGTGGGTGCTCGGCTTAAATAGATGCTGATTGACTCGCACTGCCATTTGGATGGGGCGAAGTTCGCCGAAGATCGCGATGCGGTGATAGAGCGGGCGCAGGCCGCCGGCGTGAAGATGATGCTTGCGATCGGGACGGGAGACGGGCCACCGGATCTTGCAGTGGCAGTGCGGTTGGCGGAGCGGTATCCGTTTATTTTCGGGACGGCGGGCGTGCATCCGCATGACGCGGCGAAATGGACCCCGGAATGTATTCCACAACTTCGGGCACTG
>CANNLB010000473.1 GCA_947505565.1 Acidobacteriota bacterium
GTGCGGGCTTTGCCGGCAGCAACGACCTGGTCAGCGATGGCCGGAATGCTGTGTTGAACTGGGACAACGGGATTCCGCTGGCACCTGGCTACCGTCCTCCTCCGATCATCGATCCTTCGTACGTGAACTTTCAGAGCGTACAGTATCAGGGATCGACGGCTGGTCAAGCCGGTCGCATCTACAACTGGAGCTTCAACATTCAGCATGAAGTGAAGAACTTCCTGATTGACGTTGCTTACCAGGGCAATCGCGGAACTCGTTTGAATTCGACGATCGATTTAAACCAGTTGCCGACGAGCTTGTTGAGCCGTGGTTCGCTTTTGTCCTCGCGGATTGATTCTCCGGCAGCAGCGGCAGCCGGCTTCAGAGCTCCTTTTGCCAACTTCCCGGGCAATCTGAGTGTCGCCCAGTCCTTGCGTCCATTCCCGCAATATCTCTCGGTCAGCAGCCTGTTCGCTGGTTACGGCAGGAGCTGGTATGACGCGATGCAGGCCAAGGTGGAGCGCCGGTTTGGTTCCTACCAGTTCTTCGCCAACTATACGTGGTCGAAGAGCTTGGCCAACGGCCACTTCCGCCAGGTATTCAGCCAGCAGGGTGGTCAAGGCTCACCGCAGGACTACAACAACTTGCCAGACGCCAAGAGCTTCATGCCTTTTGACGTCCCTCACGTGTTGAACATTCTCGGTACTTTCGATGTGCCGTTCGGCAAGGGTCACAAATACATGAGCAGCAGCCACCCGATTACCAATGCATTGGTGAGCGGGTGGACGATTTCAACGGCACTGACTTACCGCAAAGGTACGCTACTGCAGTTGGTAACCCCGGGAAATCCGCTCGGAAACGGTGTTCTGTTTGCACCGCTGACGAAAGCGAATCTGACCGGGACGCCGATCCGAACCGGAGTCGAACGGACTTCGCTCGACCCGAACAACCCGAGTTCGCGTTTCTTCAACGCTGCTGCCTTCACTTCCGCACCGCAGTTTACTCTCGGAACAGCAGCTTTCTACCAGGACGACTTCCGGCAGCCGGCCGTCTTCACCGAGAACATCTCGATCGTGAAGCGGACCAAGCTCTGGAATAACGACAAGAACCCGGTGGAACTGACGTATCGCGCGGATGCCTTCAACATGTTCAATCGCACCAACTTCGGTGGTGTGGTTGGCACGATTGGCAATGCGAATTTCGGTCGTCCGACCGGACCGCAAAACGGTGCTCGCTTGATCACGATGGGCCTTCGTTTGAGCTTCTAGTTCTTACGCTTGGTTCGTTGGAAGGGCGCTCCTGCAAAGGGGCGCCCTTTTTTGTGGGCTCTGCACGTTCAACAGCGACGAAGGGTCTGAGAGAATAACGGTGGAATTCGATAATAGTATCGTGATATCATTAAGGCATGAATGCTTTTCGTGTCGTGTTGGCTTTGGTTGCCACCTCTTCCCTTTTTTTCGCGGAACCAGGCCCTGCTGTGGGGCGGGTCGAGGGCAACATCACTTTGCAGGTGACGGGCAAGCCGCTGCACCACGCTTCAGTGCTACTGCTGCCGCTGGGCCGGGTGATTGAGTCCGACGATAACGGCAAATACCAGTTCGCCGAAGTGCCGGTCGGCAAGTACGACCTGGTGGCGTCGGTGAATGGGCTGACGGGCGGACGGGTTTCGATCACAGTGGCAGCCGGGCGCGTGGCGACGGCCGATTTTTCCCTCGCGGTTTCGCCGCTGCGGCAGGAGATCACCGTGACGGCGTCGGGCCGACCGGAAACGACGCTCGAAGCCTTCAGCGCCGTTTCGTCCATCGATACGCTGGATTTGGCGACGAAAGCGGCAACGTCCTTAGGTGATGTTCTCGACGGGCAACCGGGCGTCGCCAAGCGCAGTTCGGGGCCTGGCACGGGTCGGCCGGTGCTGCGCGGTTTCGATGGCGACCGGGTGCTGATTATGCAAGACGGCGTGCGAACCGGGACGCTGTCGGCGCAATCCGGCGACCATGGCGAACCGGTGGATCCGCAGTCGCTCGAACGAGTGGAGATCGTCCGCGGACCGGCTACGCTGCTCTATGGTTCAAACGCGATTGGCGGAGTCGTGAATATGATCACTGGCCATCATGAGGCGCAGTCGGCGGGGCATGAGGGGCTGCATGGCTACCTTTCGACGCTGGGGGGGACGAACAACTCGCAGGCGGGAGGGAGTGGAGGGCTCGATTATGGCTTCGGGCGCTGGGTGTTCCGGATGGGTTCGGGGGGACAGCGGACGTCCGCCTACTCGACCCCGGAGGAACGGATTCTGAATTCGGCGGCGCGGACGTATTCGGGGCAAGCGGGGCTGGCCCGTTATGGGGAAAAGAAGTGGTTCAACTTGAGCTACAACACCCAGCGGGGGACGTACGAAATTCCGGTTAGTGAAGAACGGACGCGTTTGCCTTTTACGCGGCAGGGGGTGCGGTTGACGGGTGGATTTCGGTCGTTGAATCGGCCGATTGAGGGGATTCAGTATAGCTACAACTACACCGATTGGAAACACGACGAGGTGGCGGACGGGAAGGTGGAGAACCAGTTCTTCAACAAGCAGTCGGACTATCGGGCGGTGTTTGAACAGCGGCGGTCGGGTCGGTTGTCGGGGAGTTTTGGGGGATGGGGATTGCGGCGGGACTACAAGGCCGTCGGCGCGGAGGCGATCACGCCGCCGACGATTCAGAATGCCCTGGCGGGTTTCGCGGTGGAGACGCTGACGATTTCCGACCGGGTCCGGATGCAGTTTGGCGCGCGCCTGGAGAACAATCGGTTTAGTCCGGAGCGGCTGGCGAAACGGTCGTTCACGGGGCTTTCGGCGTCGGCCGGGGTGAACGCGGGGATTTGGAATGGCGGGGTGTTTGTCGTGAACTACAACCATTCGTATCGGGCTCCGGCGATTGAGGAGTTGTACGCGAGGGGGCCGCACGTGGGGAATTTGACGTTCGAGATCGGCGATGCGAAGTTGCGGCGGGAGCGGGGGGATGGGCTGGATATCTCGCTGCGGCACACGTCGAACCGGGTGCGGGCGGAGTTGAACTACTTCTACTATCGAATGCGGGATTTTGTGTTTTTGGCACCGACCGGCGAAGAGGAGGACGGGCTGCGGGTGGCGGAGTATCAGCAGGCGAACTCGCGATACACGGGCGTGGACGGGCGGGTGCAGGCGGGCTTGCACAAGAACGTCTGGTTGAATCTGGGTTTTGATGCGGTGCAGGCGGAGTTGACGGGGTTGGGGACGCCGCTGCCGCGGATTCCTCCGGTGCGCGGACGGGTGGGGTTGGATTTGCGTTGGCGCGGGCTGAGCGTGGCACCGGAGGTGGTGCTGGCGGACCAGCAGACGCGGATCTATTCGACCGAGACCGAGACGGCGGGGTATGCGCTGGCGAGCGCGCGGGGGACCTATACCTGGACGCGGCAGCACGCGATTCACCTGTTTGGGGTGAACGTCTTCAACGCCGGGAATCGGCTGTATCGGAACCATCTATCCTTCATCAAGGACGTGGCGCCGGAGATCGGACGGGGGATTTCGGTGAGCTATTCGGTGCGGTTTTTCTAGGCCCTTTGCTACCCTAGGCAGATGCTTTCTGTTCGCGGTCACGTGCTCCGCATGGCCGCGATGGCGTGGCCGATTATCATCGCCGAAATTGGCTGGATGGCCATGGGGCTCGTCGATACGCTGATGGTGGGGCCGTTGGGGAAGGCCGCCATTGGGGCCGTGGGGGTCGCGAATATTCTGTACGATACGTTCGGAATTTTTTCGCTGGGACTCTTGTTGGGATTGGATCCGCTGGTGGCGCAGGCGTTTGGTGCCAAGCGGCTGGAGGAGTGCAATCGATACCTTCGCCAGGGG
>CANNLB010000474.1 GCA_947505565.1 Acidobacteriota bacterium
TCAACCGGTCAAGGCGGCGGCTCCTCCCAGGATCGCCGCCACGGACTGGGTTAGAAACCCCATCGACGCTTTCGTCGCCGCCAAGCTCGAAGAAAAGGCCATGGCGCCCTCCCCCGCCACGGACCGCGTCACCCTGCTTCGCCGCGCCTATTTCGACCTCACCGGCCTGCCTCCCTCTGTCGACGCCGTCCAATCGTTTCTTGCCGACCAATCCCCGGACGCCTACGAGAAGGTGGTCGACCGCCTGCTCGCCTCCCCCCAGTACGGCGAACGCTGGGCCCGCCACTGGCTGGACCTGGCGCGCTACGCCGAAAGCGATGGGTTCCGCGCCGACGATATCCGCCCCAACGCATGGCGCTATCGGGACTATGTCATCCGCTCCTTCAACGCCGGTAAACCGTATGACCGCTTCGTGCAGGAACAGATCGCCGGCGACGAACTCTGGCCCGATGATCTCGATGCCCGCGTCGCCACGGCGTTCCAACGGCACTACCCCGACGAGTATAACGCCCAGAATCTTCGCCAGCGCCGCCAACAGATCCTCGACGACGTTACGGATACCGTTGGCTCCGCGTTCCTGGGCATGACGTTCGAATGTGCTCGCTGCCACGATCACAAATTCGATCCCATTCTCCATACCGACTACTACCGCCTCCAGGCCTTCTTCTCGAACATCTCCGCCGACGACGAGTTCCCCATGCTCTCAAAAGCCGAGTACGCGGACTACCAGCGCAAGCTCGCCCTTTGGGAAGAGAAGACGGCGTCTATTCGTTCGGAAATGGGCGATCTGCTCACCGCCGCCCGCGCGAAGTCGAACAAAGCCCGGTACATGGCCTACGTCGACGAAGTCCAGCAGGCGCTCGATAAGCCTCTCGAACAACGCACGCCCATCGAACTCTGGATGGCGGATAAAGCCAAGTACTTCATGAATCCCGCCGAGGAATCCCTCGCCAACGGACTCAAAGGCGAAGCGAAGGAAAAGTGGGCCAAGTTGAAAGCGCAACTCGACGAGTTCAACGAGCTCCGGCCCGCCCCCGTACCGAAGGGTACTGGGATAACTGAACTAACCAGCCAGCCCATCCCATCCCACGTCCTGCTCGGCGGTGCCTACAACCGGCCCGGCGATCCCGTGGCGCCTGGCTTCCTCACCATCCTCGCGCCCGGAGAGGCTGTCGTCACGCCTCCCGCGAACGGCGTCAACTCCACCGGCCGGCGTACGGCGCTCGCCAAGTGGCTTACCGCGCCAGACAACCCGCTGACTCCGCGCGTCATGGTCAACCGGATCTGGCATCATCACTTCGGTCGCGGCTTGGTCGCCACGACCAGCGACTTCGGCATTATGGGCGAACGCCGCACCCACGCCGAACTGCTCGACTGGCTGGCCGCCGAATTCGTCCGCTCCGGCTGGGACATGAAGCACATGCACCGCCTCATCATGAGCTCCAGCACCTATAGGCAATCCTCCAACTTCCGGCCCGCTGCCGCGGAGAAGGATCCTGCCAATCAACTCCTCTGGCGCTATGAACGCCGCCGCCTGGAAGGAGAGTCCATTCGCGATACCGCCCTCTCTGTCTCCGGCCTCCTGAATCCGGAACTCTTTGGGCCCAGCGTCCGGCCCCCGCTGCCCAAGGGCGTGGCCGAAGGTGCGTGGAAAAGCTCCCCCGATCTCGCCAGCCATCACCGGCGCAGCATCTACACTTTCCTGCGCCGCAACAACCTCTATCCCATGTTGGATGTTTTCGACATGCCGGATACCCACCTCTCGTGCGGCCGCCGCGGCGTCACCACCACCGCCCCGCAGGCGCTTACCTACCTGAATAGCGACCAGACCATCGACTGGGCGCGATCCTTCGCCAGTAAAGTGCTCGCTGCCGCTCCCTCGGATTGGAAGGCGCGGGTCGACGAGGCTTACCGCATGGCCTACTCCCGCCCGCCATCCCCCGCGGAACGCGATACGGCGTTGACCTTTTTCGAGCAGCACCAAAGCACCATCGCGGATAAGCAGTCCTCCGTCCAGGTTCATGCCGCCGTGCTCGCCGATTTCTGCCACGCTCTGTTCAACTCAAGCGAATTTATCTATATCAACTAGCAGGATCCATGAAACCCAACGAGCATTCCCGCGCACTCCGCTCCCGTCGCGACTTCCTGCTGCGAGGGACGGGCCTCGGCGGCTTGGCGCTCAGCTCCCTGTTGTCGGCGGAGGCCGCCCTGGCCGCGCCCGGCGGAGCCAACGCCGTCAATCCCCTAGCCTCCAAACCCCCGCACCATGCGCCGACGGCGAAGTCCGTCATCTGGCTCTTCATGGAAGGCGGCCCAAGCCACATCGACCTGTTCGACCCCAAGCCCGCCCTCGAACGGCTGGCCGGCCAACCCGTGCCGCCGTCTTATGGCAAAATCGTCACCGCCATGGGAACGGCCAACAACACCCTGATGCCGTCCAAGCGCAAGTGGAAGCAGTACGGCCAGAGCGGACTGTGGGTCTCGGATTGGTACAGCCACATGGCGAAGCATGCCGACGATCTCACACTGCTGCGCTCGTGCTGGGCGGATGGATTGAACCATGTCGGCTCGGTCTGTCAGATGAACACCGGCTCCATTCTGGGTGGACGTCCCAGCATGGGCGCCTGGACCCAGTACGGTCTCGGCGCCGCCAATCAGGATCTCCCGGCCTTCGTCGTGCTAGCCGATGAAAAGCCCGTCACTGGCGGACCCAAGAACTGGAGCTCCGGTTTCCTCCCGGCCACTTACCAGGGCACCCTCTTCCGCCGCGATGGCGCTCCCATTCTCTACCTCGACAACCCCGAGTCCGTCAGCGCCAAACAACAGCGAAGCAAACTCGATCTCATCGCCACGCTCAATCGCCAGTTTGCCGCGGACAAACCGGAGGACACGGACCTGCAAGCCCGCCTCAACTCCTATGAGTTGGCTTACCGCATGCAAGCCGCCGCACCCGAAGCCGTAGACCTGTCGAAGGAGTCGGATGAGACCAAGAGGCTTTACGGGATCGATGAACCGCATACGGCCAAGTACGGCACCAACCTCTTGCTGGCCCGCAGGCTGGTGGAGCGCGGGGTAAGGTTCGTGGAGGCCTACAGCGGCAGCGGCAGCATGTGGGACTCCCATACGGATATGGAAGGCAACCACGGCAAGATGTGCCGCTCCTCGGACAAGCCAATCGCCGGCCTGCTGTCGGACCTGAAGGCGCGCGGGTTGCTGGATGAGACGTTGGTGGTCTGGGGCGGGGAATTCGGCCGTACGGCTTTCAATGAAGCGGGGGACGGCCGGGATCACAACCCATGGAGCTTTTCGATGTGGATGGCTGGTGGCGGCGTCAAGCCCGGCCAGACGATCGGCACGACGGACGAGATCGGCCTACGGGCCGTTGACCGGCCCATCCACGTTCACGATATCCACGCCACCATTCTGCACCTGCTAGGACTAAATCATCTCCAGTTGACCTATCTGCACAATGGCCGCTCCGAGCGCCCCACCCTCGTCGCCGGTAACCTGATTCAGGAAATCTATAGCTAGCCTCTCCTTCCCTTGCGCCACGCGCTAGCCGGGCGTCATCGCCTTCAGAGCTTTACGAGAGCACAAAAGGACTGCCCAGGCGTTTCGCTCCGCAGCAACGACCACAAATACTGGGGTCTGGCGCAGATTTGGTGCAAAGGCGTGACGGCGCTACCCTAGGCAGTACTCATGTCCACTGCGCCACATAGCCGAGAGCTTCTTCGTTCCTTGGGCCCGTATGGCCCGGAAACTCGATCCGCCGCATCCCAAGTTCAACCAAGGGTTACATCTCCGTCCGAAACTTCGGGATTTGCGAGTCGGCGAGTGCCCCGGAAACTCC
>CANNLB010000475.1 GCA_947505565.1 Acidobacteriota bacterium
TGACAGCAAGCCCGCGAACGTTTTGACTGCCGACGGGAGAACGGACGCTATGTTGTTCCCAGCAAATATGTGATTCGAGACGGCCTCGTGCGGATTGAGCCGGGAGCGCTGGATCGGGCGCTTACTGAGTGGAACCGGGCTTGAGCCACCCGAGACGAGGCGCTGGCGATGGAGGGCAAGACGATGAAGAACGCCTTTATGAGCGTCGTCGGGCATGAGGCAAAACGCAGCTACGCCCCAAAAAAGCAGGCACCTTGCCCGTAGCAGGCGGCGACGCTCTGCTGACCCGACGAGCAATAGCCAGTTATGTGGTGGCGCGGCAGGCCTACTATCATTTCACGGTCAAGGGCAACCAACCGGGGTTGGAAAGCGCAATCGCCCTGCTGTTCCAAACGTGCGGCGACGCTGTTTTCTTCGAGGTCACGCCGCCCGATCATGGCCGCATCGAGACGCGGAGCATTTGGTGCGGTACGGCGCTCAATGGCTGCCTTGACGTCCCCAGCGTCGGGCAGGTCTTTCGGATCGCAACCGAGAGATCGCACTGGGGATCACGAGCCGCACACCGCAAGAGGCCTCGCCGCAACGCGTGCTGGCCGTCAACCGCGACCATTGGAGCATCGAAAGCGTTCATCACATAATCGACTGGAACTACGATGAGGATCCCTGCCAAATCCGCACGGGCTTCGGCCCGGAGAATGTCACGCGCCCGCGCCGCTTTGCCGTGGGCATCCTCAAATCATGCAGAAACCCGCGCAATCCATCGCTGAGAGGATGCGCAAACTCACGTTCAGGACGCGTCTCGTCTTCGACTACTTGCGCATGACGAAAAACTCGATCCCCAGGGAATTCGCCCGTTGAGAACAAATTTACCGTGGGATGTCTGAATGTTATTCTGAAAGTTATTCATTGCCTTCCGTCGCAATCCGGTTTAGGATGAGGGTTTACTATGTGGAAACGCCGCGACCGCGAAGAAGAACAACCCGCCCGGTCAACTCCCGAGCCCGCCAAGGAAAATACGCCCTTGTCCAATACCCCCGCCGTCCGCTCATTTGAATCGGATGCTCCCCGCGGCGTTGCCACCATCGGCAAGGCCGTCTATATTAAAGGCCAGATCATCGCCCGCGAAGATCTCGTCGTCGACGGTTCCGTCGACGGCACCATTGAAGCCCAGGAACACCGCGTCACCATCGGCCCCAACGGCAAGGTAGCCGCCACCATCAAGGCTCGACACATCATCATCCAGGGCCAGATCACCGGAAACGTCGAAGGCGCCGAGAAGGTCGAAATCCGCAATGGAGCCAAACTCCTCGGCGACGTCAAAACCGTGAAATTCGTCTGCGAAGAAGAAGGAACCATCAACGGCTCCGTCAGCAGCCTCCGCCCCGAATCCAAGTCCGCCCCGGCCGCTGAGCCCAAGGCAGCTTCCGCCACGCCCCCGGCCCAACAAACCCTCACTCCCAACGACCCCAAGAAATGAGTGCTGTGCTGGACAAGCTGCGGAACCTCTTCCAACCCGACGACCACCCGCCTTATCTACCGTCCTACAGGCCCCCGCCTGTCCAGCCCACGGCACCCAAACAACTGACTCGCCCCTCCAACAGCCTAGAGCAATTTTTTCTCGCCCTCGACGGCCAGGACCGCCTCAAAATTCTCGATCTCTGCGGATCCCCCGCCACGACCGAATTCCTTTTCCAACAGGATCACATTCCCCGTCCGGACCCGTTCTACCGCGCCCTCGAACTCGCCTTCGGTAACGGTGCCGGCTACCTCGACCGTCAACTCGAACCCGACCGCGTCGACATCTTCGTCGCACACACCCTCGACCACAAAGAAGGCGAGTTCGACGCGGTACTCCTCTGGGATTCGCTCCAGTACCTCCGCCCAGAACTCCTCGAACCCGTTCTCGAGCAGATCTTCTCCATCACCCGCCCCGGCGCCCCCCTCCTCGCCGTCTTCCACGCCGACGAACGCATCGAGGAAGTGCCTGTGTTCTCCTTTCAAGTCCAAGGCCGCAATAGCCTTTTTCTCGCTGAAAAAGACCGCCGTCGCCCCGCCCAGCACTTCAACAACCGGATGATCGAAAAGATCTTCAAGAACTTCGCCTCCACCAAGTTCTTTCTCGCCCGCGACCACCTCCGCGAAGTCCTCATCCGACGCTAGTAGCGTTAGACTAGAGCAGAGTTCCGGCGCCCCGATGACCATCACCGGAGACATCCCGGAAGAGTTAGCCGACGGTTTAGGAGATCGCGCCACCAGCCTGTCCCGCGAGGGCCTTGGGTTGACGGCGCTCCAGGAAGGCTTATGGACCGAAGCCGAGCTGGGGAAGTTTCTAGGCGTCCCTCGTATGGCAATTGATCGATTTCTGCAGGATAACGGCGTCGCAATCCCGCACACCTGGGAAGATCTCGAAAGGGAATGCGGCCTCTTTGGAGGTTGGCGAGTGCCGACACCGGTCCGTTGCGCTACGTCGTGCGAATTGGTTGTATCGACATACTTCCGGAACTTCATGAGAAGGTTCTGGTCCCGTCTGCCGTACTTCGGGAACTACTCTCCGGCCATCTTTCGCTCCTGGGCTACCAACCTCCCTCATTGGATCCACCAGGCCAGTCCCTCCCCGCGGTCGCTCAACGATCCTCGATGGGCCGGGCGTCACGCGGGAGAAACGGCAGCGCTCGCCTTGGCCGCAGTCAGCCAGCCAGCAATTCTCCTCATCGACGAATGGTCAGCCCGCGAACGAGCGCTGAGTCACAGGCTTCCGGTGATCGGCACACTCGGTATCCTTGACGAAGCGGCCCAGTACAATCTGATCTCATTCGCCGCCGCCATCGAGAAGCGCACGAAAACATCTTTCAGATACCCCAATCCGCGCGTCGAGCGACTGCTCGCGCGGCACAACAGGCGTCAGGGGCGGACTCAGTGACCGCCCATTAGAGGATCACCGCTTTCGACAGAACTACCATGGCCAAGAAAACATCCGCCTCATCTCCGCCAATCGTCAGCAAGATCCGAACTACGACTTTGTGGCCATAGACCCGCTCACCCCAGACCAACTCGCCACTATGGTCCGGTTCCGCGACGTGCCCCCAAACGTACGTCTCCGTAGAGAAGCCGAATCCCACCCCCGCTAATCCCCGCCCCAACCCGTATACTATAGGTTTTCAGGAGTTCGATATTGTCGCTCGAAAATGAGTTGCTCAAGCAGCGGCTCCAACGCACCCACGAAATCACCGCCCTCGGCCAACGGCCCTACGGCGCCCGCTTTGACGCCTCCCATTCCCTCCCCCGACTCTGGGCCGAACACAGCGCCAAAACCGCCGAAGAGCTCGAAGCCGCCAAGATCCCCGTCCGCGTCGCCGGCCGCATCAACTCCCTCCGCGGCAAAGGCAAGGCCGGCTTCATGCACCTCGAACAAGGCGGCCAGAAGCTCCAGGTCTACATCAAAGTCGACAACCTCTCCGAGAACGACTTCAAGCTCTACCAGCTCCTCGACATCGGCGACATCCTCGGCGTCGACGGCACCCTCTTCGTCACCCGCACCGGCGAATTCTCCATCCAAGCCTCGGCCCTGACGTTCCTCTCGAAAACCCTCCTCCCCATGCCGGAGAAGTTCCACGGCCTCGAAGACGTCGAAACCCGCACCCGCCAGCGCTACCTCGATCTCATCTCCAATACCGACGTCCGTGCCACCTTCGTCGCCCGCGCCAAAGTTACCCAATCCCTCCGCCGCCAACTCGATGCCCGCGGCTTCATCGAAGTCGAGACGCCCATGCTCCAGCCCCTCTACGGCGGAGCGGCAGCCCGTCCGTTCGTCACGCACCACAACACCCTCGACCTCGACCTCTACCTCCG
>CANNLB010000476.1 GCA_947505565.1 Acidobacteriota bacterium
GATCGTCTTATCCTCCAGAATCTGCTGATAGTTCCGGATCGCCCGCGGACTGCTGCCCTGCTTCTTCGCGGCCGCGCCTAGGGCCCGTTCCAGGTTCGGCTCGTACACGTCGCAGATACTCGAGATGCGAACGGCGGGATCTTTCTGGAACTCGCCCATTACATACGTCCCGCGCCCGCCGCTGCCGATCACACCGAGGGTGATCTGGTCCGACGGCGCGGTCTGCGCGACCAGCAACGACGAGCCGGCCAGAAAAAAATGTCTGCGGGATTTCATACTTTATGTTCGCTCCTGGCACGCTTGCAGCAAAACTTCCTGGGTCATCAGATCGTGTGCCGCGGAGTAACTCGGGCTCGCACCGCGGCGAATCACTTGTTCCATCTCGAGGAAGTCCGGAGCGAAACTGGGCCAGCGATCCGCCGGGAATTCCATCTCTTTCAGACCCGCCGGGTACGGACCCGCCGCGGCGCGCAGATGCGTCGCCAGCCGGTACGGAGCGAACGGCCTGACGGTCGCCGACCCGTTCGTACCGGTGATTTCCACCGTGCGATAACCGTTGCCGTGCGGATGCATCGCAGCGACCGAAATTTCGGCCACGGCCCGCGGATATTCAAGAATCGCCAGCGTATTGTCCGCCAACCCGTCGTCGGGCACGCCGTGGTGCCAAAGGTGTCCGGTCACCTTCCTCGGGCGGCCCAGCAGGTCCGTCGCCCGGTCAATGAGATGGCAACCCAGTTCGAACATCATGCCCCCCCGAAAAGCCGACAATTCTTTCCGCTCGGCTAACGACATCGGCTTGTCGATCCGAGCCCGAAATGAGTAAACCTCCCCCAGCCAACCCTTCCGCGCCGCTTCCAGCGCCGCGTTCATCGCCGGATGGTAGCGCCACTGGTAACCCATCTGCACCATCCGCTTCTGCCGCGGCGCGGCCACCAGCAGCAGTTCGCCAAACGCCCTCAAGTCCGTTCCCGGTGCCTTATCCAGGTGAACGAACTTCCCCGCGTCGATCGCCTGCCGCGCGTAAACTAGATTATCCTGCACCCGGGATTCCACCGCGATCAGTGCAATCGAAGCGTCCTCCAGCAATTCGCGTTGGCTCAGCCAGCGGACCCCTTCGAGCGACCTATGGGCGCGCGAGCGTCCCGCGTCCGGCTCGCAGACCCCAACAAGTTCGAACGACGGAAGCGCCTTCAGCGTGGCGATTTTCGCCATCGCATGGGCGTGGCCCGTGCCGTAAACGGCGACGCGAATCGGCTTCGCGGCACCGAAGAGCGGCAAAGCGGCGGGAGTAAGAAGGGCGCGGCGCGAAATCATTTCCCGGGACTGCTTAACGATACACTGGTTGACGGAGCGTAGTGATGAATCCGAACAAGGCGTTGTGGGAGAAAGGCGACTTTACCAAGATCGCCCGACTGATGAGGGCATCCGGAGCGGCGCTCGTCGAGTCGCTCGGCATTACCCCGCCCGTGCGGGTTTTGGATCTCGGCTGCGGAGACGGCACCACCGCCTTTCCACTCGCCGTTCTCAAGGCCGACGTAACCGGCATCGACATCGCCAGAAATCTGGTGGCGGCGGGCAACGCGCGAGCCGCGGCCGCCGGCCTCGATCTCCTCCGGTTTCAGGAAGGCGATGCCTGTAACCTCGAACAGGTCGAGGACGATTCGTTCGATTTGACCTTGTCCGTTTTCGGCGCGATGTTTGCACCCAAGCCCTTCGACGTGGCCAAGGAGATGGTGCGGGTCTCGAAACCCGGTGGCAAAATCGTCATGGGCAACTGGATCCCCAACGACCCCACTTCGTTCGTCTCCCAGTTACTCAAAGTAAGCGCGTCCTTTCTGCCGCCCCCGCCGGAAGGCTTCGTCAGCCCCATGACCTGGGGCGTCGAATCGCACACTGTCGAACGCTTCGGAGCCGCGGGCGTAGCGCCGGAAAAGATCTCCTTCGTCAAAGACACCTTCCATTTCCGGTCGCCCGACCAGAGCCCCGCCGACCTCATCGACTCCTTCCGACAGTTCTATGGGCCCACGATGAACGCCTATGACGCGGCCGCCATCAGCGGAAAAGTGGACGATCTCCATAACCAGCTCTTGGAACTCGCGAAGTCCCAAAACACGGCGACCGACGGCGGCAGTTCGATTCCCGCGACGTTCCTTCGCGTCACCGTCTCGTTATAAACGGACACGATGCCGTTGTGCCGATCCGTCCAACGTTCTATTTTGGGGTAATGACGCTTTTCCTCCGACTGTTTGCGCTCGCACTCTGCGCCTTCGCGCTTTACGGCCAGAATCCGCTCGTCATGGTGGCTGATCCCTTCGGCGGCTTCTACCAAAACGAACAGCTGAAACTGGAACTGACCCGGAAAGGCCAGGCGTACACCGGCGTCATCCTGCTCGGTGGCCGATCGCTTCCCGTGAAAGCGAAGGCGACCGCCGGCACGCTGGCTGGCACGTTTGCAAGCCAGGGACAGATTTACAGTTTTCAGGCCAAACGATCCGGGTCGCAATTGACCTTGACAACAGATGGAGCCACCCACCTCCTGGAGCGCGCCCTCGCGGCACCCGCCGCGACTACTAGCCCCGCACCCACCGCGACTACTAGCCCCGCACCCGCCGCGATCACTTCCCCCGCCCCGGCCGCGATCACTCCCCCCGCTCCCGCCCCTCCTACTGTCGTCGGTGACTGGCGAGGGCAGAACGCCATCGTGCGCGTCAACGCCGATGGTACCGCCACCATTGGAGCGAAATCGCACCGCTGGACCCTGGACGGCAACGTGATCACCTTCTCCGGCGACGGCGAGCCCACCCGTCTGCCCTTCGAAATGGTCGGCAACACCTGGACCTGGAAGTTTCCCGATCGGCAACTGGTACTGACGCGGGAGGGGTCAGCCAACACTAGCGCCGCGGGCATCGTCGGGCAGTGGCAAGGGCCTAGCGGCGCGGTCCAGTTCAACCCGGACGGCACAGCCACCGTCGGCGGCCTAGTGTACCGCTATAGTCAGACGGGCGATCAACTCACGCTCCAAGGGGCGGATGGGACGTTCGTGGCTACCTTACAAACGGCGGGCGACGCGATGAGTTGGGTTGTGAACGGCAGGACGTTCGGGTTCCAGCGAGTCGCCGCACCGGCAGCAGGTGCCGTGGGCGGAATCATGCCCGAACTGGTCGGTAAGTGGTGCCAGGCCACAAGCTTGAGTAACACGAGCGGCATCCACAGCCGGAGTGTCTGCCTCACGTTGTTAGCCGATGGCAGCTTTGCCTACGCGAGCGACTCCGGAGCGACAGGGCAGGTAGCGGGCGGCGCCTACGGAACCGCCTCGGATAACAACGACACCGGCACCTGGACGGCGACCCCGAACTCGATTACCTCCAACTGGAAGAAAACCGGCGTACGAACCTTCCGTTTAGAGAAACGGAACCACGCCAAAACGGGAGACCCGATGTTGGTCCTCGACGGCACCGAATTCACGACGGCCTATCAAAAGCCGCCTTGGCGATAGCGCTACGATCAAGTGGCATTTCCAAAGCCAGCCAGTAGACGCAGTCGAGCCCAAGGCGTACGGGGCGGACACAATTTGAACCGGTTAGCCCGTAACCCTTTCGCGGTTGGTCACGGCCGCCCTGCGCTTCCATCTCCGTCCAAAGCACTGCGATTGGTGCTGCAACGCCATCCGCCGTTCGAGCGGCCGCTCTCAATGTCACACAAATCCTGCCCTACAAAAGCTGTGATTCCTTTTTCAATTCAAATCCCGCATCCCACCCGCTTCGCATGTGGGCTAGCACGCCTGCTGCCTTACTCAGAGGATGTGCGGGGACGCCGTCGCCGACGCGCGCGCGCGAGCGGAAATAT
>CANNLB010000477.1 GCA_947505565.1 Acidobacteriota bacterium
CCTCATCATCGCCAAATTGGCCCTCACCACCCAAATCGTCCACCCCGTGCTAATCCCCGTCGCCCAAACCGGGATTACCGTGCCGCCCGTTCCCCTTCCCCTCCAATAAAGCGAGCCATTACTTAGGATTTTCATGATCGGCAAAACCATCGACCACTACTACATCATCGAAGAAATCGGCACCGCCGGTTTAGGCATGATCTACAAAGCACGAGACCTTAAGCTCGACCGCTTGGTCATGCTCAAGGCGATCGAAGTATCGAATAACGACGCCGACGCCCTGGCGTCTTTCCAAAAAGAAGCCCGCGCCGGCGTCGCCCTCAACCACCCCAATATCTCCTCCATCTTCGACGTCATCGACGAAAATGATGGCCGCTATCTCATCTACGAACACCTCCCCGGCACTTCGCTCCGCGAAAAACTCGAACGAGCCAACTCCAGCGGTGAACTCCTCCCCGTCGACCGCTGCATCGACTACGTCCTCGCCGTCGCCCAAGGCTTGGCCGAAGCGCACCGTCACGGCATCGTCCATCGCGATATCTGCCCGGAAAATGTCATCGTCACACCCACTCACGCCGTGAAAATCACCAATTTCGGCAAAGCTCGTTTCGGCGATGGTCCCACCTTTGCCTCCGGTGGAAAAGCCCTCACCAGCGCCTTCAGCGCCTTCGTCCCCGAGCAACTCCAAGGCTCGGGCGTCGACCATCGCTGCGACATCTACTGCCTCGCCGCCCTCCTCTTTGAACTCCTCACCGGCGAAGCCGCCTTCAAGTCGAAAAACGCCGCCGCCCGCCTCAACGAAATCATGTACAACCCCGTGCCCAACATGCTCGACATGCGGCCCGGGATCTCCAACGGACTCCAACGGATCGTCGAACGCGGCATGGCCAAAAAAACCGATGACCGCTTCCCCGATATGGAAGCCTTCATCGCCGAAATGCGCGCCGAAGCCCACGACGGCCTCCAACAAACCGAATCCCTCCCCGACGAACCCGCCGTCGCCGTCCTCCCTTTCACCTCCCTCGCCCTCGACCCCGCCCTCACCGAATTCTGCGACGGCCTCACCGAAGAGCTCTCCTACCAGTTACAATCCGTCGAAGGCCTGCGCGTCGCTTCCTCAACCTCCGCCGCCCGCTTTCGCGGCCGTACCGACGACCTCCGCAAAGTCGGCGCCCACCTCAACGTCAACTTACTCCTCGAAGGCTCCGCCCGCTCCGCCAGCGGACAAGTCCGCATCATCATCAAGCTCACCGACGCCGCTTCCGGCTACCAGGTCTGGACCGAACGCTTCGATCGCGATATCTCCAAGGTGCTGCAAGCTCAGGATGAAATCGCCGTCGCCATCGCAAACGTCCTCCGCGCCAAAGTACGGGGCGAAGCGCTCGTCAGCGCGCCTGCCGTCCCCACCGGACGCACCGCCGAGTTCAACACCGCCTTCGCCACCCCGAACCTCGAACTCGGCGAAGTCATGGCGGCTGCCCGCGGACTCCGCGAACCTGTGGAAACGATGTCGGCTGCTATCATCGCCGCCAAAAAACTACTCGAAGCCCGCCCCGATGCCGTCGAAGCCTTCGTCGCCGTCGGCTTCGCCCACGCTGTCCTTAATAACCCGAAATCCGCCGAACAAGCCTTCGCCCGGGCACTCAGCATGCATCCCCATCGCGCCGACGCTCGCGCCGGGCAAGCACTCTATGTCCTGGCTCCCCGTGGCGACATGGACGGTGCCATCGCCCTCCTCGAAGCCGCCACCACCCCAGCCCTCGAAACCGTCCTCGGCCTCGCCTGGCTCTTCTTCTTCCAGGGGCGCCACGAAATGGCCATCGAACAAGGCCGCCGCGCCTTCAAACTCGACTCCACCGCCCCTGACGTATATCTCCTCCTCGGCCGCGCCTACGCCGCCCTTAGCCAGTTCCGCGAATCGCTCATTGTCCTCGGCCGCGGCCAGGTTCTGGCCCCTGATGACGCCCGCCTCCTCGCCGCCACCAGCTACGCCCACGCTCTCTCCGGAGCCCCCCAGGAAGCCAATCGCATCGCCGACGACCTCGGTGCCATCGCCCAAAAACGCTACGTCTCCATGCTCGATCTCGCCCTGCCCTACGCCGGCCAGGGCCTCGCCGAATGGGTCGATTGCTGCTACGACAAAGCCAAAGAAACCGGAGCCGCCGGCATGCTCTGGTGGAACCTCGATCCCGCCTGGAAGGATTTCCGCAAACCAGTTAGCTAAGGCGCCACGCAACGGAAGTTAGCCGCGTCATCAATACTCCCGCTGCCCGAATACCGCGCAATCTGCGGATGCGGACACAGCGGTCGGGTGCGAACGGCCTTTCCAGAAGCGATCTGACTCGCGGGAATCGAAGCCGGTGCCGCCCCCGCTTCCACCCACTGCAACAGCGGCGTAGCCATGTCGAACGAACTGGTACCAACGCCCCCACGGCAATGGAACATGCCAGGAACCATGAACAGCCGCGCGAAGTCGCCCGTCGAAGCGCCCATCCGTGCCGCCACTTGGTCGTAATACTCCACCGCTACCCGAGGATTCACCTGCGGGTCCGCCCAACCAAAGTAGAGGATCAGTTTACCGCCGCGCTGGCGGAACGCCGACAGGTCCGGGTCGGTCGCGTCGATCACCTGTTGCAGATACTGCAGCCGGGGGATCTCCTTGTCCAGGTCGAAGGTGCTCATCACCCGTTCCGGATCGATCCCCGGAGTGGCCATGTACCGCAGAAAGTCGATCCCGTAGTTAGCCCACACACTCTCTCCATTCGCCCCGCGGACCTCCTGGCCCAGCCACCCGCTCCGCCCACCCGGCGGAGCCACTTCGGCACCCACCGGCCAGCCGGGAAAGAAACGCTTACCCTGCCGGGAGATATCGCTGTAGATCCGCTCAGCCGACGCGATCTCGGCGGCGGTGAAACAGCTGGCGTCGTTCTTACCCTCGGCGCAGCGGGGCAGATCCTGGGCAGCTTTGAAACCGCACCGTAAAGGATCGGAGATCACTCCATCCTTCACGCCGTCGGCCCCATCGCACTTGGCGTAAACGCGCTCCGCCAGCAGACCGAGCTTAGCGGCCGGAAACGGATTCTCCGCCATGCCGCGCATCCAATACGCCCGCGCGAGCATGTTCCCCGTATTGTAAAGCGCCGGCGCCCCGGCAATGATCCCATCGAAGTCATTGGGGTACCGCTGGGCAATGGTCAGGCCCTGCCGCCCTCCCTGCGAACACCCTTCGTAGTAGGATTTCGACGGGGCCGCGCCGTAGTAACGGCGCACGAGCATCTTAGCCGTTTCCGCAGTCACGTGCAGCGAACGAAACCCGAAATCGAGCAGCTTCTGCGGCGTCATGGCGAAGCTGGCGCCCGGTTCCAGCGCCGCCGAGTGGCCGGTATCGGTAGACGCACTGGCGAACCCGGCACGCAACGCCCGGGCGTGGCTCGCCACCCGGCCCGCGGCACCAAACGATTCACCCGCCCAGCCGCCGTTCCCAAACATGTAGAACCGCCCGTTCCACCCCGTGGGAAGATTCACTTCCATCCGCAGTTCCGGCTGCGCCATCAGGAACAGCTGGCAATGCTCCGGCGTCGAGCCCTTGGCCGGGATCAGCTCCGCGCTGATCACCGACAGCTCTAAACCCGTTAATTCGAGCAACTGCCGGCAGGGCCCGACCGGCGCGGCCGACGGGTTCGTCGCCCTCCAGCCCTGAAACGGCACGGCCTGCCCAAAGACGGTTGGCGCCAGCAAGAGAAAACCAATTCCAGATAGCAAGACTGCATTGCGGTGGGAAGACATTTCTAACACAGGTTTTCCTTAGAATAATCGTAGAGTAACACTCTGCTGATCGG
>CANNLB010000478.1 GCA_947505565.1 Acidobacteriota bacterium
GTATTAAGCGCGATTTCAACGCCTGGCTCGCGACGCTCGGCCCCACCGCCCCCGTCAAAACCCTCACCGAACTCCGCGAATGGAACCTCGCGCACGCCCCGGCCGGTTCTCTGAAATACGGCCAGTCCAACCTCGATATCTCCGACGAGATGGACTTGGTCGCCGACCGCGCCCGCTATGAAGCCGACCGCGCCAAGGACCTCCAACTCAGCGCGGCCGAAGGCATCGACGTCGCGATGACGACCAATAAGCTCGACGCCCTTCTCTTCCCCGGCGGCGCAGGTGCCGGTATCGCCGCCAAGCCCGGCTACCCCACCGTCATGGTCCCGTTCGGCGAGGTGCCCAACGATCTGAATCCCCCCGCTCCGGAAGGCTTCAATCCCAAGCCATCGCCCCTGGCCGTCAGTTTCACCGGCACGGCGTGTTCGGAACCTCGTCTCATCGAACTCGGCTACAGTTTCGAGCAGGCGACCAAACGGCGCTTCCCGCCCCCCGCCGTCCACCCGAAGTAGTGCTGCTCCGCGTGTTCATCCTCACGCTCCTGCCGGTCGGCCCCGTCGCCCGCCGGGAGTCTTCGATTGCCCTCCGTCAGCGCCTCTTCGACAACCCGCTTGTCTCGGACTCCAGCACCTTCGGGCCTAGCTCCTACTACCAAGCCCAAACCTGGAAGTACGCCGTCGGCCGCACCGAATACAGCCTCGGTCCTCTACAACGGACCTCATCTTGATATCGCCGTCGCCCCCCCCAAACCACCTTCCTCCTCCGCAACGACTCGGGCGTTCGCCTCGGCGCCATCCTGCTTGCCCGCTACGACTTCGGCAAAAACGCGCTCTCCGGCTCCTTCGGCTGGACCGGGGCCACCGTCGCTTCGGCCGCCAACCCAGCCGGCATGTCACGGCCAATGGCATCCTGTAGTGGGAGCGCGGCACTTCCCTGCCCACTTACCTCTCCGCCGTCGAAGGGCAGAATAGGAGATGTCCAGCCAACTGGCCGCTATCTTCTACGCCCAGCCCTGCGGCGTCGGGCTCACTTACAACTTCGGGCGGTCCGCTGGCGCTAGAAAGTTACTTCGGCTCGAGAACGTAAGTCGGAGTGAGTCCGGTCACGGTAGAGAAAGTCCCCGCCGCCGGCGTTAACCAACTCGAAGCGCTCTGCACTTTACCCATATACACATGCGGCTGCACGTCGACCCGCATCTCTTTCAGACTCATCGAGCCGGAGCTATAAACGGGGAACATCGACGTTGGCACCTTGACGTTTTCCTGCACCACATACGGAGTCCGCAATGCCATCCGAAGCGCCCGTTCCCACGCCACCGCCGTCATATCGGCCCCCACATACGATTGTCGTTCGTCGGTGTCGTCGTTCGGCCGCAAAACCAGCCGCTCCCGTTTGTCGAGAATGAAGTGGGGCAGATCCACTTCCTTCACCCCGTCCCAGGCCACCCGCCGCTCGTTGACCACACGCGTGGTCGGGACCAAAGCCCGAATCGCCTTTCGTTCGGCCACCGGGAAATGCGCTAACAGCGTTTGGTCCGTCAGGAGGTCAAAAATCGCTTTCTTCTGCGCCATTTCCGAACGGAAACTATTCACGAGGCAAACCGCCCCTTCGCGGTAAGCCCGTACCAAGGGGTGGTTGTTCGGGTCGAACTGCACCACAAACTCGCGCGTCTTCATGCGTCGGTAGACAATGTCAATGACAAAATCACCCTTGCGTAAAATGCCGTTCTTATATTCTAACTGTTCCGGCGAGGCGACAACCGTCGGAACGCCGTGCTCGATAAAGCCTTCCCCGAGCAGATGATACTCGTGGCTCTCCAGCGTCTCGAACGGGTGCTTCATTTCCAGAATCGCCACTTGGGGCGACTTCTTACCACCAAACTCTTTGTAGGCCTTCAGCAGCGCGGCCTGCAGAAACTTTATCCCGCCTAACTTCGTAAGCTTATGCTTCTTCCGGAACTCTTTGGCGGGACCCGTTTCGAAAAACACATCGCCCAAAACTTCACTGTAATGCACCCCCACCGGAGTCGTCGCACTGTAGTCGGAAAACCGCATGTGCCCGTTATCAATCGCCGTGTCCAGTAAACCAGTCACCGCAAAATGCTTGTAACCCGGGTCCACCGCTGCTAACATCCGCTCGGCCGGCAACAAATCCATCCGCGCCATCAACATCGGGTCGGCCATCGCCAACTGCCGGATTTTATCGACCGCCGACGCCAGTAACTGGCCACCTACGACCAAAGCATCAAACTGTTTCCGCGTCACCAAATTCGGCCGCAAGAACGGCGACACCGGACGGCCAGATACCTCCAACTTCCGCGACCGCAATGTAGCATGGAACTGCTCAACCCAGTCTAAATTGCGGAAAGGTTCTGTTTCGAGGATCTTGTGATAACGGGCAATCGCCTCGTCCACTTGGTTCATTGCGTTTCGCCGAACTAGCAGTATCTCACACGAACGGGCTGGCTGTACACTCTCAGGATCCAATAAACTTCTGGATAACGCACTTTTTTCTTTCACTTAGCCTCCTCTACCTTCCCCTGTGTGACAATGGGCCAGATGCGTCGAATCCTGCTTCTTCCCGCAATTGTCCTGTTTCTGGCCCTGCCCGGCGCCGCCGACGAAGGCATGTGGCTCTTCAACAAGTTCCCTCGCGCCGCTGTCAAAAAGGCGTACGGGTTCACGGTAACTGACCAGTTTTTGAATCGGCTGCAATTGTCCTCGGTTCGTTTCAACAACGGCGGCTCCGGCTCCTTCGTCTCACCCAACGGACTGCTTTTCACGAACCATCACGTCGCAGCCGACTGCATTTATCAAGTCGCGACCAAGCAAAACGACTACATGAAGAATGGCTTTGCCGCCTCCTCCCCGGCCAACGAAAAGCCCTGCCCAAACCTGGAAGTGAACGTCCTGCTCAAAATCGAAACGGTCACCGAGAAAATCAAGACGGGCACGACCGACGCAACGCCACCCGCCGACGCCGCCCGCACCCGGCGCGCGAACGCCTCGGCTCTCGAAAAAAGCTGCTCCGCTTCCGGCAACCGCTGCCAGGTTGTCACGCTCTACTCCGGCGGCCAATACGATCTCTACGAATATAAGAAGTACACCGATGTGCGCCTAGTGTTCGCGCCGGAAGAATCCATCGCGGCCTTCGGCGGCGATCCGGACAACTTCACGTTCCCCCGCTACTGCCTCGATTTCACCTTTTTCCGCGCTTACGAAAACGGCAAGCCGGTCCAAGTCAAGAACTTCCTCCCCTGGTCCAAAACCGGGGCCAAGAACGGCGAGTTGACATTCACCTCCGGCCACCCCGGCTCGACGGACCGCCTCGCCACCTACGCCGATCTCGAATTCCAGCGCGACGTGGTCATGCCCTTCTCTCTAGACTCGAACGGCCGCCTGATCAAAAAACTCCTCGCCTTCGGCGAAGTCGACCCCGAAAGCAAGCGCATTGCCCGCGACCTGCTCGCCGGCCTCCAAAACAGCGTTAAGGCACGGACCGGCTTTCTGGGTGGGTTGAAGGATCCCGAACTCATGCAACGCAAACTGGAACAGGAAAGCAAGCTGCGCAAGGCCATCGGCGACGACCCCGCCACGCAAGCCCGCTTCGGCAAAACCTGGGACGAGATCGCCGCCGCCCTCGACGAGTACAAATCCTTCTATGCCACGTATACGTACCTCGAGCGCGCCCCCGGATCCGGCTCCGAACTGTTCGGCCTCGCCAAGGGCCTGCTGCGCTACAAAACCGAAAAGGCCAAGCCGAACGGCGACCGCCTCCGGGAGTGGAACGACGCCAATCTGGACGCCATGGAGCAGGGCCTCTATTCCACCGCCCCG
>CANNLB010000479.1 GCA_947505565.1 Acidobacteriota bacterium
TTGGCCAGATACCGTTGGATGATTCCAGGGGTGCAGCGGCACTCCCGCGTCGGGTCGCCGTGAAATCCGCAGGGGCAGGGGTTCATCGCCGCCACCAACATGAAGCGGGCAGGAAAACGGGTCGTTGAATTCGCTCGCGCAATCGTTACGGCGCCTTCTTCCATCGGTTGCCGCAACTGCTCCAACACGTTCCGGGCGAACTCCGGGAACTCATCGAGAAAGAGTACTCCGTGGTGGGCCAGGCTCGCTTCTCCCGGGCGTGGTGTGCCGCTGCCGCCGCCGATCAACCCAGCATCAGAGACTGTATGATGCGGCGAGCGAAACGGCCGCAGTTGGAGGAGTCCGTGGCCTCTCGCCAGCTGTCCGGCCACGGAATGAATCTGCGTCGTTTCGATGGATTCCTCAAACGTCAAGGGCGGCAGAATCCCGGCCAATCGCTTGGCCAGCATGGTCTTGCCCGAGCCCGGCGGACCTACGAGCAATACGTTGTGTCCGCCAGCTGCGGCCACTTCCAGAGCCCGCTTCGCTGTCGCTTGCCCCCGCACATCCGAAAAGTCGGGATAGTCGGCCTGCCGATTGTCGTTGACCGTAGCGTTGGCCGGCTCAAATTTCGTCGGCTCGTTTATGACACCGACCGCCTCAGCGATGTGCTTTACCCCATAGACGTTCACCCCCTCCACCACCGCCGCTTCCGCCACGTTCTCGAACGGCACAATGACGTTGCGGACGTTTCTCTGCCGAGCGCAAACCGCAATCGACAGCGCACCGCGGATCGGCCGTACCGCTCCATCCAGCGATAGCTCCCCGGTCGAGAGGTGTTGATCGCTCTGGTGCAGCGTCCCCATCGCCCCGAGGATGCCCAGCGCCATCGGCAGATCGAATCCAGGGCCCTCCTTGCGGACATTGGCCGGCGCCAGATTGATCGTCACCGCCTTTGACGGATATCCAAAGCCGGAATTCATCAACGCCGATTTGATCCGCTCCCGGCTCTCCCGGACAGCCAAGTCCGGCATTCCGACTGTAATGAAGTCCCGAGCCGAGCCGGAGTTGTACAAGTCAACCTCGACGTCAATCAGATGCGCTTCGATGCCGTACACTGCCGCGGAACGCGTGCGAAAAAGGCCCATGACTCAGGAGTGGGGCCCAGAACGATTAATCTCATTCAACCGTAAAACGATGTTCGGACGAGGCGCGCTTCCCGCTGATCGTATCGAGTACGTGGAGGCGGATCAAATACTCTCCTTTCGCCAGATCCTTCGTGAGTTGGAGGCTGAGTACGCTGGGCAGATACCGGCGTGGATACGCCGAATCGCCCTGGTGTTCGGCCGCAACCTCCTGGCGGAACAGGCTTACACCATCGGCCCCAAATGTTTCCAGCCCGTAGGAGATGGCGTAGCGGTTGCTTTCGGCGCGCGCGAAACCGATGATCGAGAACCGCGCCCAGACGGTTTCCCCAGCCGGATATGTCGGGGGATTGAGGGGGGGGGCGTCTTCTTCCTGCCGGAGGAAATGGAAATTCGCCGCCGCTAGCGGAGCGTCGTCGGCGACGACGGGTCCGGCGAGGGGGAGTTCGGAGCGAATCGATGTCCGGGTCACGGCGACCTGGTCTTCGAGTTCAATCAAGAGGGCGGCTTGTCCCTTCACCAAGCCGGTCGGGAGTTCTATCTCCGCGTTCACCCGCGGCTGCCATTTTTTATCTTCAGGAGCTAGGTCCGCGACCACTTCACCCTGCAACGGCTTGGCCAGCGGGATCTGGCTTGCATCCGTCAAGTGAATCGTATAACGAAGCCGCATCCGCGGATCCTTATCGTCATCGCCCCTGATTGCTTGCGCTCCGGTGATGGCAAAACGTAAGAAGACACGCTCTCCGCTGCCAAAGCGCCCCTCGAAGGCGACGCCCCCATCAGAATCGCTCACCACCAAGTTTTGGATGGCCAGCCCCGAAGGAGCTTGCGCGTGGATGCTAGTTGCCGAGAGAAGGGCCAGAAACGCTGGCGCCAGGGTAGGCGAGGTTGGCCGGAATTTCAATTTGGGCAAGTTGCTCATTCTCGGGGTCGCCGCCGCTGGATACTTGTAGTTTATACGCACCGACCGGAACATCGAAGACGACATAACCCTGTTCGGTGGAAGCTGGCTCAACTTTTCGGAGGAGACCCAGCCACTGCGGGAAACCGTCGATCTCGGTCACCTCGGCAATCTCCGTCCCGTCGGGCTTGATCAGTCGCGTGTGCGGCAAAATCACTTCCGCTCCCCCGCCATTTGTAATTGAGAGAGCGATCACGAGGTACCGATTTTTCATCAGCTCTTTGGCACCCGGAAGTTCCTGCCGGTAGTCCGCGGTTAAGCCGACGTAGGTGACGGACCCGATTGAGGCGCGATCCCCCATTCGGTAGGCGACGGTTTTTTTCATGGTCGAGCGCCCGCCGCATGAGGCGGCGAGGACGAGTAGGGCGCCAACAGATAAGATAGAAAGTGTACGCGGAGGTAACATGGCGGCTGTCCAAGTAGTTTATTGGTTCAACGAGTGCAACAAGTACGGCAAAGCGTGAATCAATGTTTAGGATGTCAGGTAAAACAAGTATGCGAGTAATCCGAACGGGTTTGCAATCGGCTCTTTTTGTGGCAGGAATATCTGGGCTAATGGCACAGTCCAAACACCCCGTTAGTGGTCGTGTCGTTGCTCCAGTTATGAGCGCTGCCGGTGCCGACTGGCTAGAGCGAAGTGAACGGGAAAGCGAGGAAAACCCTGCGAAGGCGATCCAGGCTCTGCAGATCAAGCCGGGCATGACGGTTTGTGACTTAGGTGCCGGTAGTGGGTACTACACCGTCCGCATGTCGCGGCTCGTCGGGTCCAGCGGCAAAGTTTATGCCGTCGATATCCAGCCGCGCATGCTCGAGCTTCTCGATCGGCGCCTAAAATCGTCCGGCATCAACAACGTCGTGCCCGTGCTCAGTACCGAGGACGATCCGAAGTTGCCGCCGAAGTCCCAGGACTTGATCCTGCTCGTCGACGTCTATCACGAATTCGCGCGCCCGCAATTGATGCTGCGCCGCATGCGGGAAGCGCTGAAAGACGACGGACGTCTCGTCCTGCTGGAATTCCGGAAGGAAGACACCTCCGTGCCGATCCGTCTCGAGCACAAGATGAGTATCGCCGAAGTGAAAATGGAGCTCGAGCCAGAAGGGTTTCGCGTCGACAAGGTGCTGGACGTCCTGCCCTGGCAACACATTTTTATCTGCAAAAAGAAGGACTAGATGACGGGTAGTAAGGGCCTTGTTTCGTCTTCGGAGTACTCCCAGCGGCGGGACCGTGCTTCCGACTGCCTGATCCATCAACTTACCGATCACGGGTCGATCAATCACGCCACGTACTTCCTCCAGAGCTCGTTCAGTCCCGACGGGCAGACGATGCTGTTCATTTCAAATCGCTGCGGGGCATGGCAGCTTTTTGCGGTGACTGAGTTTCCTACTGGGGATATCCGGCAGTTGACCGACGGGGGTGTGATCCACCCCTTCTCGCCGGCCTTTCATCCTGCCGGCGATCGCGTTTTCTTCGTCCGTGGATGCGGCATTTGGTGGCTGCGGCTAGCCACGCTCGAAGAAGGGTGTGTGATCGATTTTGGCAGGGGGTCGATGGGAGAGTGCTCCTTCGACGCCAGTGGCGAATGGCTGGTGGCGGCGGTTAAGCGAGACGGGCAATCGGGTTTGGCAGTTGGTCGGACCGATGGAACTGGCTGGCATCTTATCCAGTTCCCACGGACGGTGATCCACCCGCAGTTTCACCCGCTCGATGGCACTTGGATCGAGTTCGCCGGGGATCCGGCCCCTCGCATG
>CANNLB010000480.1 GCA_947505565.1 Acidobacteriota bacterium
GACGGTACGGACGACGGTTTCGCGGTAGGACTCGGTGACGTCGACTAAGACGCCGTCCATGTCGAAAATGATCATTTCCTTCGCCATAGGTCCTCCAATTCTTTGAGTAAGTGTCGCATTTGGTCTTTGGTGCCGACGGTGATGCGGACGCAGCCGTCGATTTCGTAACTACGGTCCCGGACGAGGACGCCGCGGGCGCGGAGGGCGTCGCGGATCTCGATGGCGCGGTCGCCCATCTGGGTCAGGACGAAATTGCCTTGGCTTTTGATGTAGGGGATGTTCAGTTTCTCGAGGCCGACGTAGAGGAGTTCGCGGGCGGCGAGGATTTCGCCGACGTAGCGTTCGATGTACTGGGTGTCGCGAATGGCGGCGCGGGCGGCGAGGACGGCGAGCGCATTGACCGAGTAGGGGCTTTGGGCTTTTTGGAGCCAGGCGACGTTGGCGGCCTGGGTGAAGAGGCAGCCGATGCGGAGAGCGGCCATGCCGTAAACCTTCGAGAACGTGCGGGAAACGAAGAGGTTGGGGTATTCCTTGAGCATCCCGAGGGCGGTGACGCCGCTGAACTCGTAGTAGGCTTCGTCGATGAGAACGGCGGCGTGGGGGGCGCGTTTCAGGATGCGGATGATGCCTTCGTGGTCGACGCCGGTGCCGGTGGGGTTATTCGGATTGGAGATGAGAATGGCCTTGGTTTCGGGGCGGATGGCTCCGAGGAGTTCGGCGATGGGAAAGGCGAGGGAGCCGAGGCGGTAGGCGATTTCGCGGACCGAGGCGCCAGCGACTTCGGCGTAGAACTTGTACATGGCGTAGGCCGGTTTCAAGATCAGGACGTCGTCATCGTCGTCGACATAGGTATTGATGAGGACTTGGATGGCTTCGTCAGTGCCGTTCGTGAGGGCGAATTCGTCTTCGCCGACGCGGAAGAAGGCGGCCAATTCGCGGCGAGCGGCGCTGTATTCCGGGTAGACGGCGAGGTCGTTTTCGACGAGGTGTTCGACGAGGAACTGGGTGACTTTCTCCGAACAGCCGATGGTGTTTTCGTTGAAATCGAGCCGGAGTTTGTCGCCTCTGCCGCCGGAGGGCGGATGATAGGGCGCCATTTTTTCTACGGCGGGGCGGGGGCGCAATTTGGAGCTATTTGGCACTCCTCACCTCCACGGAGCGGGCATGCGCTTCGAGCCCTTCGGCTCGGGCGAGGGTGGTTATGGTGGGCGTCAGCTTCTTGAGGGCGGCGCTCGTGACTTCCTGGGTGGAGATCACCTTGACGTAGTCCGCGGAGGAGAGGCCGCCGCGGAGGCGGGCTGTGCCGCTGGTGGGTAGGACGTGATTGGGGCCGGTGGCATAGTCGCCGGCGGCTTCGGGACTGTGGGGCCCGATGAAGACGCTGCCGGCGTGCTGGATCTGTTTGAGCAGGCTGGCTGAGGGGATGGAGAGGTGTTCGGGAGCGAAGCGGTTGGAGACCTCGATAGCTTGGTCGATGGAATCGAACAGAATGATGGCGGAGTTTTTATCGATGGCGACGCGGGCGGTTTTGGCGGTGGGGAGGGTCGCCAATTGGCGTTCGATTTCGCTTTGGACGGCGAGTGCGAGTTGCTTGGAGGTGGTGAGGAGAACCGCCGAGGCGTCGGTGTCGTGTTCGGCTTGGGCGAGCATGTCGGCGGCGATCCAGGCGGGGTTGCCGTCGGTCGCAATCATCAGGATTTCAGTGGGTCCGGCGATGAAGTCGATGCCCACTTCCCCGGCGAGGAGCTTTTTGGCGGCGGCGACGTAGATGTTGCCGGGGCCGACGATGCGGTCTGCTTTCGGTACGGTTTTGGTGCCGTAGGCGAAGGCGGCGATGGCTTGGGCACCACCCATCTGGAAGACGTTTTTGACTTTCAGGAGAGCCGCCGTGCCGAAGATTTCGGGGACGACGCGGGGGGAACTGACGCAGATATTGAGGACGCCGGCGACTTGGGCCGGGATCACGGTCATCAGCAGGGTGGAGGGCAGGGGATAGCGGCCTGCGGGGATGTAAGCGGCGACGGTTGCGAGGGGCCGGACGATTTGTCCGAGCTTGAGACCGGGAGCGACCGTGACAGATTTGGCTACGGGCAGTTGCAATTTGGCGTAGGCCCGGATGTTGGTGGACGCGGTTTTGACGGCGGCGACGAACTCCTTTGAAAGGCCCTTGGCCGCGGCGGCGAGTTCGGCTTCCGGGACGAGGAGCGTTTTGCGGTCGAACTTGTCGAAGTGGCGGGCGTATTCGATGACGGCGGCGTCGCCACGCTTCTTTACGGCTTCCAGCATCGGTTTGACGATGGCTTCGGCTTCACCGAAGCGGGCGGCCTTGCGGGAGAGAATCTTACTAACTTGGTTGGCGGCAACAATCTTTATCATATGTAACTTACATCACGATTTTATTCAGAGGGTACTCGACGATACCCTGCGCACCGGCGGCCTTTAAGCGGGGGATCAGGTTGCGAACGGTTAGTTCTTCAAGGATGGTATTGACGGCGACCCATTCGGGGTCGCTGAGTTGGGAGATGGTGGGGTTCTTGAGGGCGGGGAGGGTGGCAAGAACCCGATCTAAGTCAGCCCGGCGGACGTTCAACATCAGGCCGACTTTACCGAGGGCGGCGATGGCACCGTCGAGGAGGAGGCGGATATCCTGGAGCTTTTGCTGTTTCCAGGGGTCGGCCCAGGAGGCGTTGTTGGCGATGAGTTGCGTGTTGGAGCTCATGAGCTCTTCAACGATGCGGAGTTTGTTGGCGCGGAGGGAGGAGCCGGTTTCGGTGACTTCGACGATAGCGTCGGCGAGCACCGGGGGCTTGACCTCGGTGGCGCCCCAGGAGAATTCGACTTTAGCGGTGACGCCGTTTCGTTTGAGGTAATTTTTCGTGAACTGGACGAGTTCAGTGGCGATGACTTTGCCTTCGAGGTCCTTCACGCTTTGGACGGGCGAGGATTCGGGGACGGCGAGGACCCAGCGGACCTTGCCGAAGCTGGCTTTGGAGTAGACGAGGTCGGCGACGGTTTGGATGGAGGCTTCTGATTCCAGGACCCAGTCAAGGCCGGTGAGGCCGGCGTCGAGGATGCCGTCTTCGACGTAGCGGGCCATTTCCTGCGCGCGGATGAGCATGCATTCGATTTCGGGATCATCGATCGAAGGGAAGTAGCTGCGGCTAGAGACGGTGATGCTGAAGCCGGCTCGGCGGAATAAGTCGATGGTAGCGTTCTCGAGGCTGCCTTTGGGGATGCCGATTTTCAATTTATTACTGGTCATAAACCACCTTCGGGTCGTAAGTCTGTTTTTCGTTGATTTGCCACTTTTCGTTAATGAGCGTGCGGAAGAAGCAGCTTTCGTAACCTGCGTGACAGACGCCGGGGCCGACGGGGTCGACAAAGATGAGGACGGCGTCCTGGTCGCAGTCGGTTTCGATGGCTTTGACGATTAACTTATGGCCGGAGGATTCCCCCTTCAGCCAGAGTTTTTGGCGGCTGCGGGAGAAGAAAACGGCGTAGCCCTTTTCGATCGTGAGGCGGAACGACTCTTCGTTCATGTAGCCGACCATGAGGACGCGTTTCGTTTCGAAATGTTGGATGACGGCAGTGACGAGGCCGTCTGATTTTTTGAAGTCTAAGTCCATATAGAAAAAGCCCGCCGTTTGTCGCGGCGGGCTGGTGAGAAAGTCATCGAAGCTTCTGAAGATCAGTCTGGAAGCTACAGGACAGCCCGCCCATCCGCCGTATGGCAATGGTGACGATGCTGGCTGGGGTGCGAAATCCGCATGAAGAATCAGGATACCAAACTTCGCTATGGCTGTCGCGCCTGATTGAAAATCTCGGCCATGGC
>CANNLB010000481.1 GCA_947505565.1 Acidobacteriota bacterium
TGTCGGCGGGGGCGAAGCGGGGGAAAATCAGGGTCTTCGCTCGGGCCTTGAGAGACTGGGGAAAGCCGAGTTGCGTGAAGTCGAAGCCCTTGCTGCGGAGTTCCGTTTCGATCACTCGACGGGTCGCACTCACGCGAAACTGGCCGATGAAGGACGGGGAAAACGTGACCGTATCGGACAAAACAGTGGAGAGGGCTTTGCTCTTCACCTGGCCCTGTTCGCCGTTCACCCCTTCGCCGGGGAAGGCGATGTTGATGCCCGGCGAGAGCTGCGTGTTGCCCTGGACGCCGAAGGTCAGAAAGAGACGATGGCGCGCACCGACCGATTGATCGAACCGGAAGAACTGGCGGTCGGTATCGTTGGCCCGCGTATTGTTTTGGGCGAAATTCTGAACGACGGTGTCGCGGTTGGCGAGCGGGTAATACTCAAGCACCTTCCGCGAAATCGGATCAATGCGGCTCGCGGGAATCCGATTATCCGGAAACTGTAGCCGAGTGAACTGACCGGCGGCGGCCGGGACGGTCGTGGCCGGGTCGAAGATGCGGATCTGCTGGCCGCCAGTAGTCACAGTGCGGGAAAAATCGCCAGTACGTTCGAGGGCGGTGGGCACCGTCAGCAGCAGGCTGTCCGGGGAGCGCTGCGGGATCCACTCGAGATTGGTGAAGAAAAAGGTTCGATTGCGGCCGTCGTAGAGGCGGGGGATCAGAACCGGTCCGCCCACCGCGAAGCCGTACTCATTGCGGCGGAAGGAGTTTCGAACGAGTCCGGCGCGATTGCTCGCCCAAGTGTTGGCGTTCAGCTTATCGTTGCGGAGGAACTCGTACGCGGCGCCGTGGAGTTCGTTCGTGCCGGAGCGGGTGGCGACGGTGAGCACGCCGCCGCCGGAGCGGCCGAACTCGCTGGAGAAAGAGTTAGTCATAACCTTAAACTCCTGCACCGTTTCGAGGGGCGGCGTGTAGGCGATGTCGTTCGTGGTGCTATTGCGCGTTTCGGCCCCATCCAGCAGGATCTCGCTCGTATTGGATCGACCGCCGTTAATGATCGGGCCGGAGCCGGCACCGCCCCGGGGGAGCACGCCGGGGGCCAGGAGAACAAGGCTATAAGGGTTACGCCCAAGCAGCGGGAGCTCAATCATCTGCTTCGCGCCGACGACGCTGCCAAGGGTCGCCGACTGCTGCTCCAGTTGCACGGCGGCAGCGGAGACGGTTACTTCCTGCTGCACCGTGCCGGTGCGGAGCTTCAGATTGACGGTCGCAGTGAGCCCGACGGTCAGGCGAATTCCCGTGACGCGGCTGGCGTCGAAACCGGTTTTGGTCACTTTCAGGTCGTACTCACCTGCCGAAAGGAAGGGCAGCCGATAGCCGCCGGCGGGGTTGGTTTCCGTCTCAGCGTTAACCTTAGTGGCCCGATTCGTCAGGACCACGGTCGCCCCGGGGACCAAGGCGCCGGATTCATCGGTCACAACTCCGGTAAGGTTGGCTTGTTCAATCTGGGCGGAAAGCGCCGAGACAAACACTACGGAAACGATTGCCGCAAGCGCGAGTTTCATGATGTAACTCTATCACGTCGGATGCGGCTTCTCAAGTTACAGTCAGGTCAGTTACAGTCAGGTCAGTTACAGTCAGGTCACGCGACCACCCGTCCTTCGGACTCCCGCGGGACGCCCGGAACCATCGCTCAATTGCTCGCGAATGGGCGGCGGCTTTAAGTCCAGGCCGAGCCGAAAATCCAGAACAGCCCGCCGCTTATGCTCTAATCGCAAGATGAAGCTTGTCGGCGGTGTGTTTTTCGCTTTCGTGACGCTCACCTTTGGCCAAAGCGAGATCGACGAGGTCCGCGCAACCTATGCCCGGCTGTGTTCCGGCTGCCACGGCGCCGACGCCCGGGGGTCCCAGCAAGGGCCCGGGCTCGCGGGGAACGCGCGGTTGCGACGGCGGTCCGCACTGAATCTGCGCAACCTAATCACCACAGGCATTCCCGCCGCCGCAATGCCGGGCTTCAAGCTCCCGGATGCTACCCTCGATGGCCTCGTGGCTTTGGTCGTTTCGATGAACTCGTCCGCCGCGGACGTGAAAGTGCCCGGCGACGCGCTGGCGGGGCGCTCCTTCTTCTTCGGCAAAGGGCAGTGCGGCTCCTGCCACATGGTGGCAGGCAGGGGCACGGCTGTGGGGCCGGACCTTTCCACCGCGGCGCGGGACTTAACCGTAGACCAACTCCGGGACGCGCTGTTGAACCCAGGGGCACGGATTGCCCCTGGCTACGGCCTCGTCACCCTAGCACTCAAAAATGGAAGCAGCTTCCGCGGATTCGCCCGCAATCGCACGGGGTTCGACATCGCCGTCCAGGATTTCAACGGCCGCTTACACCCGCTTTCCCTCGCGGCGGTTACTCAAGTCACCGAGGACAAAGCCTCCTTCATGCCCACACTCAAGGCCTCCGACCAAGATCTGCAAAATCTGCTCGCCTTCCTGGCCAGGTTGACCGGGGTCAAGCCCGGCGAACTCGTCACGCCCGCCACCGACAAGCCAAGCGGCATCGACTTCGCGCGAATCGTAAACCCAAAGCCCGGCGACTGGCTAACTTACAACGGGAACTTAAGCGGAAACCGCTACAGCGCGCTCAATCAAGTGAACCGCTCGAACGTCGGTAAGCTCGCGCTCCAGTGGACCTTTTCGATCCCGCTTTGGACGCAGTTCTTGCCCGATACCCCTTACTACCACGAGAATATGAGGTACTTCGGACTCGAAACCGTGCCGCTCGTGGCCGACGGCATCATGTACGTCACCGGGCCAAACCAGGTGTTCGCCTTGGCCGCCGCAACCGGCCAGCCGATCTGGCAATATTCCCGGCCCCGCACCAAAGGCCTCGTTTCCGATCCGTCGCTAGGAACCAACCGCGGCGTGGCGCTGCTCGGCGAAAACGTCTTCTTCGTCACCGACGACGCCCATTTGCTGGCCCTGAACCGCACCACCGGACGACTGGTATGGGAGACCATTCTCTGGGACGAACCGCAAAAGTACGGCGGAACAATTGCGCCGCTCATCGTCAAAGACATGGTGGTCGCTGGCGTGGCCGGCGGCGACTGGGGAATTCGCGGGTTCATCGCCGCCTACAAAGCCTCGACCGGAGAACGCGTCTGGCGCCAATGGACCGTGCCCGCGGCCGGCGAACCAGGCATCGAAACCTGGCAGGGCGGGGGGCATAAGCTGGGCGGCGGGTCCACCTGGTTGACCGGCTCTTATGACCCTTCAACAGATACGCTCTACTGGGCCACCGGCAACCCTTGGCCGAACTCCGACGATCGCGAGCGGGGCGGAGACAACTTATACACCGACAGCGTCCTCGCGCTCGCATCCGGCACCGGCAAGATGAAGTGGTATTACCAATTCACCCCGCATGATACTCACGACTGGGACGCGACCGAACCGAACGTCTTAGTCGACATGCCGTATCGAGGTAAGCCGCGGAAACTCATGTTACACGCCGATCGCAACGGCTTCTTCTATGTCTTCGACCGCTCCGACGGAAAGCTACTCCTGGCTAAATCGTTTCTGCACAAGATGACCTGGGCGAGCGGCGTGGGTAGCGATGGCCGGCCGGTGCGACTGCCGCCCAGCGAACTGGGCTGCCCCGATCATGCCACAAACTGGAACGGCACCGCCTTTAGCCCGGTCACCAAGCTCTATTACGTAATTGCAATTGAAAAATGTACCGTAAATCTCACGCCGGGGAGCTGGAAGAACGCCCGGCCCGCCGAGGACCCGGGAAAAAAGTATCTGCGGGCCCTCGACGTTGAGACCGGCAAAATCGCCTGGGAGGTGGCCCTCGAAGG
>CANNLB010000482.1 GCA_947505565.1 Acidobacteriota bacterium
GGTCAGCGTTACCGGGATCGTGACCGGGGCCGCGGCGGTGGCGCGGATCGTGATGCTGCCCTGGAAGACGCCAGCCGTTGTGACAACGGCTGGATCGACGAATACCTGGAGCGAGGCCGGGGTCGTGCTCGTGTTTAGACCGATGACCTGCAGCCAGTTGCCGCCGGTGCTGCTCACCGAGACGTTCAGCCCGGAGAGCGTTCCCCCTCCCGAGCCAATGTTTACCCCGAATGCCCCCACCGAGCAAGCGGCGCCCACTTGGCAGGTGAACGCGATTTGGGTCGGGGTGACCGTGATCGGCCCCGCGCTAAGAATTGTCAGCGTATATTGGCGCTGCGCCGTCTGGCCTAACGTGTCAGCCGCCTGCAGCGTAAATACATAAATGCCCTCCACCGTGGGAATGCCCGACAGCGCGCCACCTTGATTGCCTACCGGGCCGCAGCTTGGCGATCGACTCGTGATGGTGATGCCCGGCGGCAGCGCCCCAGCGACGATACTCCACGTGCCGTTCGACGCACCATCGACCAAGCTGCCGCCCTGCGCCGAAAGGCACTGCGAAAAAGTGGCTCCAAGGATCGTCGACGGAAACCCTACCGTCGCAATTGACAGCGAATCCAGAATCCGCAGCGACACAGTCCGCTCCGACGTCAGCCCCGCCGCGTCTCGAACCTGCACACGCAACGCTCCGGTGAATGTGCTGCCGGGCGTCCCGCTCAACAAGCCGCTCGTCGACAGTCCCATCGCGCTGGGCAAGGTTCCGGTGCTGAGAGTGAAGCTATAGGGGGCTGTGCCGCCGCTGGCACTGAACGCGTACGAATACAGACTGCCCACGCGGCCATCGGGCAGCGTGCTCACGGCTGGGCTGATCACGGGCTGGGCAAACGCGAGCAGAGCGCTGCCAAGCATCATGGGGAGAAGGCGAAGAACCAATGGCATAATAGAGTCCGAAGCCCTCAGTATATCGGCCCGAAGTCCCATGCTCACTGATCACTCCTCCGACGAATTCAACCCCTGGCGCAATGCCGAGATCCGTTTCAACCAAGCGGCCGATCGGCTCGCCCTCGACAGCGGTCTGCGCAAGGTGCTCAAAACCCCAACAAAAGAACTCACCGTGGCGATTCCGGTGGTGCTCGACGATGGCCGGATTGAGGTCTTCACCGGCTATCGAGTCCAGCATTCGATCGCTCGCGGCCCGGCCAAAGGCGGCATCCGCTATGCGCCGGACGTTACCCTCGACGAGGTCCGCGCTCTCGCCTCGTGGATGACCTGGAAATGCGCGGTTGTCAATCTGCCCTACGGCGGCGGCAAAGGCGGGGTGATCTGCGACCCCAACATCATGTCCGAGATTGAGCTCGAGCGCGTGACCCGACGCTACACCTCGGCCATTATCGACATCATCGGACCGGAGAAAGACGTGCCCGCTCCGGACATGAATACGAACGAGCGGACCATGGCCTGGATCATGGACACCTATTCGATGCACAAGCGCGAAACGACCACCGCCGTCGTCACCGGCAAGCCGCTGAACCTGGGTGGCTCGCGCGGTCGTCCAGAAGCCACCGGCCGCGGCTGCCTGTTTGTGACAAAGGAAGCTCTCAAGGCCTTCAACATCCCGCCGACGAAGGCTCGCGTCGTCATCCAAGGCTTCGGCAACGTCGGCGGCATGGCCGCCCGGTTGATGGCCAAGGAAGGCATTCGAGTGATCGCCATCATCGAGGTGGACGGTGCCGTCTACAACGAAACCGGCCTGGACATCGAGGCTTTGATGAAGCATAAAAAGGCGACCGGCTCTATTCTCGACTTCGCCGAAGGAACCAACTTGACCGCGTCCGAAGCGCTGTTTCTGGACTGCGACGTTCTGCTGCCGGCGGCGAAAGAGAATGTGATCTCGCAGGAGACGGCTCCGAAGATCAACTGCAAAATCCTCTGCGAAGGCGCCAACGGCCCGACCACGGCCTTGGCCGATAGCATTCTGCGCGACCGTGGAGTCTTCGTGATTCCGGACATTCTCGCCAACGCCGGCGGCGTGACGGTTTCGTACTTCGAGTGGGTCCAGGACCGCCAGGGCTACTTCTGGAACGAGCAACTGGTGAACCAGCGCCTGGAGGAGATCATGGTGGAGAGCTTCCGTGACGTCTCGCAATACGCTCGCGACCACAAAGTCGACAACCGGGCGGCGGCGTACATGCTGGCGCTCGATCGGGTCGCCTTCGCCGTGAAACTCCGCGGAATCTACGCATAGGAATGGCAGCCGAAATTTCGCCGTTGATGCGGCAGTACCACAGTATTAAAGAGCAGGTCCCCGGGGCGCTGCTCTTTTTCCGGATGGGCGATTTCTATGAGCTTTTCATGGACGACGCCGTCATCGCCGCCCGTGAACTGGAGATCACCCTCACGTCCCGAAACAAGGACGCCGAGCAGCCGATCCCCATGGCCGGGGTGCCTTATCACGCCGCCGATGGCTACCTGGTTCGCTTGATCGCCAAGGGCTTTCGCGTGGCGATCTGCGAGCAGATGGAGCCGCCGAGCGCCGGCAAGAAAATCGTCCGCCGGGAGATCACCCGGATCATCACGCCGGGTACGGCGACCGACGCGAACATGCTGCGGAGCCGGGAGAATAACTACTTGGCCGCCGTGATGCGGAAGGGCAATCGGGCGGGCTTGGCCTACGTCGATATCTCGACCGGAGAGTTCCGTTCGACCGAGTTGCCACTCGAAGAGATCGCCCCGCAACTGGAAAGCCTGAACGTTCGCGAGGTGCTGGCGGCGACCGGCGTCGAGTGGGCCGGGGTCCGCGTGCGGACCGATCTGGAAGCCTGGATCTTCGACACTGACTACGCGAGCCGGACGCTGCGGGAACACTTCACGCTGCTGTCGCTCGATGGCTGCGGACTCGGGGATAAGCCGCTGGCGACGGGCGCGGCGGGGGCTGTGCTGCACTACCTGCGCGATACGCAGCGGTCCGCGCTGGGCCATCTGGATCGACCGACCTACTTTGACCGTAACGAGGCGATGGTGCTGGACTCGGTGACGGTGCGGAACCTGGAACTGGTGGAACCGCTGTTCGCGGGAGAAACCAAGGAGTCGACGCTGGTCCACGTGCTGGACGAGACGATGACGGGCATGGGCGGGCGCTTGCTGCGCCGCAGACTGCTGCGGCCATCCGTGCAGCGGGACGAGATTGAAACCCGGCTGGACGCCGTGCAGGCGCTGCTGCAGGATACGATTTTGCGAACGGAGCTGCGGAAGGTACTCGGCTCGATTCTTGACCTGGAGCGGTTGTTGGCCAAGGTTACGCTGGGCACGGCGACGCCGCGGGAGATGTCTGCCTTGGGCAACTCGCTCGGGAAGATTCCCGCTCTGAACCGGCTGGTGGACGAAGCCCGTTTCGACGAAGTGGCCGATGTCCGGGAACGGATTCTGGCGACGATTGTCGACGATCCGCCGCTGAACCTGACCGACGGCGGAACCATTCGCGACGGCATTTCGGCGGACCTCGATCAGCTGCGGGACATCAGCCGGAACTCGAAGCAGTACATTGCGGCCATCGAGACGCGAGAACGGAGCCGGACGGGAATCAGCTCGTTGAAGGTTCGGTTTAATAACGTTTTCGGATACTACCTGGAGATCTCGAAGGCGAACATGGATCGCGTGCCGGCCGACTACGACCGGAAGCAGACGCTCGTCAATGCCGAGCGGTTTACTACCCCGGAGCTGAAGGAGCTGGAGAGCAAGATCCTGGACGCCGAGGACAAGATCCTGACGATTGAGCGGGAGCTGTTCACCGCCGTCCGCAGCTTTGCGGCCGAGCAGGCCGAGCGGATCCGGCTG
>CANNLB010000483.1 GCA_947505565.1 Acidobacteriota bacterium
CATCGGCTTTTGTCGATTCGGAGGTTCGACGCGGCGCTGGTGGATTTGAAGTCGGCGGCGACGATGGTGCCGGCAAGTTTTGATGTGGCTTATCATTTGGCCCTGGCGTATTTTCTGCGCGGGGACTACAACCACGCGGCGCGGGAATACACGCGGTGTCTGGCGATGGGCGACAAGCCGAAGCCGCCTTTTCTCCATGGTTTGCCGGCGGATTGGCGGAGTTGCTACGCGCTGGATGATGACGCGCGGGTGGCGCTCACGGATTGGACGTATCGGGCGCTGCGCCGCGCGGGGAAGCTGGCGGAAGCGCGGCAGTTACTGGACCGGATTACGGAAAAGATGAACGTAAAGGAGAATACAGCCTACCATCGGGCGTTGCTGTTTTATAAGGGTTTGCGGACGGAGGAGCAGACGACCGGGGGACCCGCAGCGGGAAACAGTTTTGCCACGGCGGCGTATGGCGTGACCGTGTTTCTGCGTCAGGAAGGGCAGGCCGAGCGGGCGTGCAAATTACTGAAGCGGATTACGACGGAAGAGAATTGGAGCGCGTTTGGCTTGATTGGCGCGGAGACAGATTTGGCGCGCGGGGCGTGCGGGGCTAAGAACAAATAGCGGCGAAGGCGTCGCGGAGACGTTGCCACGTCACGGGCAGTTCTTCGAGCAGGACCCTGGTTTCCCCGATGACGGAGAGAAAGTTTGCGTCGCCGAACCAGCGGGGAAGGACATGGAGATGGATGTGCCCGGCGACCCCGGCTCCGGCGCATTCGCCCAAATTCATGCCAAGGTTGATGCCGCCGGGCTTATAGACGGTTCGGAGGGCGGTTTCGGCCGTGCGGGCCAGCGCCATCATTTCGGCGGTGGCGTCAGGGCTAGCTGCGGCCAGCGAATCGACATGCTCGTAAGGAACGACGAGAAGATGGCCACTTGTGTAAGGGTACAAGTTTAAGAGGACGTAACAGCTGATTCCGCGATAGATGACGAAATTCGATTCGTCGTCGGTTGAGGATGAGGTGTCGCAGAAAACGCAGGCACCAGAAATAGGGGACTTACTCTGGGTAGCGTAGCGATACCGCCAGGGGCTCCAAAGCTGGTCCATCCTTAATCGTCCGTATCGATGCCTTCGGGACTCTCGTGGCCGTTGACGATGTCTTTCAACTCTTTCGATGGCTTGAAAAACGGAATGCGTTTGGCCGGGACGTCCACCCGGGCGCCAGTTTTTGGATTGCGGCCGACGCGGGGTTGCCGCTGGCGCGTCCGGAAGCTACCGAAGCCTCGGATTTCGATCTTGTCCCCTTGCCGTAAGCTGCGGACCACGCTATCGAAGATAGCCTCAACGATGACTTCGGAATCCTTCCGGGTCATGTCGACGACCTTGGACACCTCTTCGATTAAGTCTGCTTTCGTCATTGCCATAATATTCGAGGGTCTCCTGGAGGCTACTCGCCGCTGTCTGTCGTGGGCGGGGCGTCGGGCTCACTACTCCGAAGCGCCTCTTCAATCGTCGTGGTCGCTGCCGCGGCCTGCTTTTGGTAATCCGCTAAACGCGTTTTCTCTTCGTCTTCGGCCGCGGCTTTCAGGCTCAACCCGATCTTCTTTTCGGCCACGTTCAGGCGAATAATCTTGAAGGAGAACTCTTCGTTGACCGGAAGAGCGGGGGTCTTGCCATCCTGGCCGCGCTGGAAGCCGGGGACTTCGGAGTTGTGGCAGAGAGCCTCGACACCGGGTGCGACTTCAACGAACATGCCAAACGTGGAGGCTCGGCATACCTTGCCTTTGACGAGATCGCCGACCTGATGCGTTTGGAAGAAGCTCTCCCAGGCATCGGGCTGCAACTGCTTCATGCCGAGCGACAGGCGCCGAGTCGGGGCGTCGATCTGCAAGATTACGGCTTGGACGATCTGCCCCTTTTTGAGGAGATCGGAGGGATGCTTGACGTGCTTGGTCCAAGAAAGATCCGAGACATGCACCAAGCCGTCAATGCCTTCTTCGATTTCGATGAAAGCGCCAAATTCTGAGAGTTTGCGGACGCGGCCTTCGACGACGCTGCCAATGGCGTAGCGTTCTGCGACTGTGGTCCAGGGGTCTGCTTCGAGTTGTTTGATGCCTAGAGAGATCCGGCGTTCGCGGGACTTCACTTCGAGCACGACGCTTTCGACCGGATCGCCGGGTTTAACGACCTTGGACGGATGCCGCATGCGGCGCGACCAGGTCATTTCCGAGATGTGAATGAGGCCTTCGACGCCGGCTTCGAGTTCCACGAAAGAGCCGTAGTCGGTGACGCTGACGACTCTACCGAGCACCTTGGTGCCGGGCTGGTAGCGGGCGACGACGGTTTCCCAGGGGTCGGGCAACATTTGCTTTAGACCGAGAGAGATGCGTTCTTTATCGCGGTCGAACTTGAGTACTCGAAGCGTGAGTTCCTGGCCGACTTGTACGACTTCGCTCGGATGGGTAACGCGGCCGTGGCTCATGTCGCTGACATGGAGCAGGCCGTCAATGCCACCGAGGTCGATGAAAGCTCCGTATTCGGTGAGGTTTTTCACGATGCCGCGGATGTCGCCGTTTTCGTGAACCTGATCGAGGAGAACGGTCTTCTTCGCATTGACGTCCTCTTCAATCGCCATTTTGCGCGAGACTACGACGTTGCCTCGACGGCGATTGAGCTTGACGACGCGGACCGGGATATCCTGGCCGACGAAGGCTTCAACATTGTAGACGGGGCGCACATCGACTTGTGAGCCGGGCATGAAGGCTTCGACGCCGACGTCAACCATCAGGCCGCCTTTAGTGCGTCCGGTGACCTTACCCGTGATGACCTGGTTGGCATTCAGCGCCGCTTCGAGGGCGTCCCAAGCCTTCGAGTTCGAGGCTTTGTGATGCGAAAGGACGACGTAGCCTTCGGGAGTGAACTCACCGCGCTCGACGGTAACTTCGAGCGTGTCTCCGGGCTTGACGGTAACTTTGCCGTCAACGGTGGGGATCTGGGCGATCGGCACCGCACCTTCTGATTTTGCGCCGATATCGACGAGAACTTCGTTGGCGGTGACCTTGACGACGTAGCCCTGAAGGACTTCGCCGCCGGTTGGCATGGTGAAATCGCCGTAGTCTTCTAGAGACTCATTGGCAATGACATCATCCATTGAGAAGGTTTCTTCTAGTTCCTCCTCTTCCGGCACCGGAAGCGGCAGGCCAGGGAGTTCGGCTGCCGGGGCAGAGCCAGGAACTGGGCGGGTTTCTGCGGAGGGAACGAGTTCGTTCGGTATTAGACTGTCGGGGTTAAAGGCCATGCCATCTCTCCGGGCGCAGCGTGAAGACAGTGTGCTATCCAATGGAACAGCGCCAACCAGCTTGCCGAGTTTGAAAATGTCCCAACAAAATCGATAAAGCGTTGGGGATCAGCTACTTCTGAAGTATAGGGGACCAACTTCCAGGTGTCAACGGGAACAAAGTTGGGAATAACGTTGGGAACCGTGGATGCGATCACAAATTCCAGATATTTTCGTTTTCAATCTACCCCTGGGATGATTGTATGCGACTCGATTGTTTGTCTTCGTAGGGCTGGGTTACCGCTGGCTCACTGCTCCCGAACAAAGAATGTTGGGAATTTCGGTCGTGGGATGGCAACGGTGAATATGGGCGCAATCGTTTCAGCCAAGGCGAGTGCCACTACTTTGGCTATCCGTCGCCTCCGACGGTCGATCGTTTGCGGCAACGGGTTTATGCCGAAGTGGCTCCGTTGGCCAATGCCTGGCACCAAATGCTGCGGCTGCCAACCGAGTATCCATCGACGCTGGAGGAGTTTCTGGCCGCCTGCCACGCCATGGGCCAA
>CANNLB010000484.1 GCA_947505565.1 Acidobacteriota bacterium
GTCGGAGCTCTCTTGCAGCTTCTCCAGTTCGACCTGCTCCTGGCACTTAATGCAGAAGTTGGCCCACGGGATCACTTTCAAGCGCGCGATCGAGATCGGCTCGTCGCACTCACCGCAAATGCCATAGCTGCCATTGTCCATCCGCTGCAGGGCAGACCTCACTTGTCGTAGGTCCAGAGCCGTTTGGTGCAATAGTCCACTCTGGAACTCGCGATCCACGAGCTGTAGTCTAGCGTCGAACTCATCAGGTGAAACCTGAACTTCCAAGTCGTCGCGTCGAGCCATCCGGTCTTGGAGTACGGTCTGCTTGGCGAGGAGCATCTCGTGGAACTGTTGTCTTTCGGGTTGAGTCATTATAAAGGGTACTTCCCATTGTACGGCGAAACGCGTTGGGATCCGGTTACCGCCAACGACCTTCGAGCGGCAATGGCGGATCCGCAATCGATTGAAACATGCCAACTCGAACGGTGTCGGTGCCTTTCATCGTTAATAGGGGAATTAGTCCCTCGGCGATCATGCCTTCGGCGGCCTTCAACGTCAAGAGTACTTCGGCACAGGGCTTCACTTCCGAACTCCCATACTCCAGGAAGGTATGAAGAGGCATGCTCTCAATGTTCTGGAATTGCCCCGGTTTCATATCCCATTGATTCACCGAAAAAGCGTGAGCGATTAACTGCACGCAGGCATACATGGGGTTCCCCCATAAATAGCCGTCATGAACAGACGTTCGATTGGGCATCTCTTCGAACGGAAAGGTTTCCGTAGGGTTTGAGAGTCTGCCGTAAGGGAGCCGCAGCAAAAACCGGGGTAGCGCCAAGCCGATGCGGCGGGCTTCCGGCAGTCTTCTCATCTCGGCCCACACCGGATTCCCTGCCTCCCACTCTTCCATATGGCGCAGGTCTTCGGGATTCTTGACGCCGAGAATCGAAGGATCTCCCCCCGCGATCAGCGGCGCACCCGCTTGGTCTGCGATCATCGCTAGCCGAGCCAGCAGCTCGATCTCTTCAATCCACGGCCGGAAGTAGAGGTCCGCTCCCAGCAGCGACCACGGTTCGCCCTGCACGGGTTGCTTGACGAGAAAATTAAACAACTCGGTAGCGCGCAGATCGCTCGCCGCCGCCAGATCCGAGAATATTTCCGCCTTGCTCCAACACATAGATCTTGAGCTGACGGTCGGTCTCGGTGTGGCGCACTAACCAGTCGAGGGCGCGCCACGAACCTTCCAGGTTCTGCAGCAACGGCTGGTGAAGAAACGCTCTCATCTGGCCCGCGATGGTCAGATCGAGTTCGGCCAGAAGCTTGTCCTGCTCCGGATTCTTGTTGTTCTGCAAATGGGGCGCGACTAAGTCGTGCACATACGCCAGCAACGCGTCGGTCGGCTTCCGCTTCTCCGCGTTCGAGTAAGCGGGCGACGAGCCCTCTACAATGGCGTCCAGCAGACTCCCCGTCAGAATTTCGCTCGATGCGTGGGCCGCCGGGGGCTCGGGTGCCCGCGCCAAACCACCCAGGATTTCATCGGTCGTTGCCTTAAACGTCGCCGGATTCGCCAACCGCTTCCGCATCTGCTTCAGGGCGCGGAAAAGGGGCTGCGTCTCCAGAATCCGATCCGGATGAAAATCTTCCAGCTCCTTGATCTCGATGTCCGCCGTCACCCCGTCGGAGCCGAGCGGCAGGCGAAGCTGTATATTCAGGTCCCGCATCGCGCTATCGATCTCGTCACGATCAATAAAGACAGGTCTTCTGCGATGCAACGGCTCTACGATTCCGCGACTCGTTCGTCCAGAAAAGTCACCCAGTAAAAGGATGTGAAACGGAGCGTCCGGCTCTGGCCGAGCCGTCGTTTTGCGCTGCGGATCAATGTCAATCAGTACATCTGCCATTGGAGTTTTCGGCATTGTGATCCCGATTATACACGGAGACTCTGTAATACGACCCACGAACGATTTGATCTGATGGAAAATTTATTTTGTTTGCGCGCTTCGTTACGGGAGACCATAATATCCATGGCCGTTGATTCCGTCCTGAGTCCGTTTTCGTCCCTCGCACCCGCCGACATCGACAGGCTCCGGGCCCGTTTGATTGAGTTGGAATATAAAGAGGAGACGTTTCACAAGATTCTGCCGTCCTTCATGCAGGGCGATCCGACTCTGGGCGGCGCGTTTCCGGTCTTGCAGCACCTCAAGACCCCGGATCCGGGCTTAGCTACATTGATCCGCCTCTTCGTTGGTGAACTCCCCGTCGAGGAAGCGGCCTGCTGTACAGCGCTCGGCGCAGCTCTGTTTGAAACGCTTTTGAAAGCTGACATCCTGCATCGGTCGGACTCCGGCATCTCTTGCCCGTTGGCGCTCATTGCAATCAAAGACGTCTTTATCGTCGCGGATCGAGCCCGCAACAACCCGCCAGAACTGGTTAAGCATATCGTCATGGCAGCGGGCCCTAGCTCCGTCACTCTGGCCAACGCCACCCCGCGGAGGCACGTTCGCAAAGCTCTCGACATCGGCTGTGGCGGAGGGGTCCAATCGCTGCAATTAGCCAAGCACGTCGATCAAGTCGTCGGCGTCGACATCAATGAACGAGCCTTGAGTTTGGGGCGGTTCGCGGCCCAACTGAGTGGTGTAGCCAATATCGAGTTCCGTCACTCCGATTTCTTCTCGGCTCTTGAAGGAGAAAAGTTCGATCTAATCGTGGCCAATCCACCATTCGTAATCTCGCCCGAATCCACCTCCCAGTACCGGGATGGCGGCCTGGGCGGAGACCGGGTCACGGAAACCGTCATTCGGAAGGCCGGAGCTTTTCTCGAAGAAGGGGGCATCAGCGTTACCGTCTGCGAATGGGCTTCGCTGCAGGGGACCTCCGCCAACGAACGGATGCAGCAATGGACTGAGGGCAACGGTTGTGACGTTTGGATCTCTTATGGCACTCCGGTCGAACCAAGCCGCTATGCTCTGACATGGCTGCAGGGTGATCAACGCCGCCTCTCTGTGGCGGAGTACTCTCAAAAATATGACCGCTGGGTGGCTCACTACGAAGCGCTCGGCATGCAATCCATGCAGACCGGATTAGTGGCCATGCGGAAGCGAACCGGAGAGAATTGGTTCTACGCCGATGAGGCCCCGGAACTGATGCGCGGCCAATGGGGCTCCACGTTGCTCATGATGTTCGACCTTCTCGATAACATCAAGAACTCTTCGCTCGATCAATTGCTCGACCAACCCTACAAGCTCGCGCCGCAAGCCCGCCTGCGTCACATTCTCGCCCAGGAGGGCACTCACTGGGGGCAAGTCACCGCCGAATTGCTCCTTGAAGAGCCTTTGAACTATTCCGGTCGCGTTGATCATCACATCGCCAAACTATGCTCCCGCTGCGACGGGACCGGCACTCTGCGCCAACTGCTCATCGAACTGGCCGAGTCCGTCGGCCTGCCTTTTGAAAAACTCCTCGACGCGGCCATGCCGGTTCTTATGGGCCTGCTAACCCGCGGCTTCCTCCTCCCGGCTTCGATTGTGCCGCCAGTCAATGGGACGGCCCCCACCGCGTGAGTTTACCTCTTGCTGGCATCCGCATCCTCGACTTCACCCGCGCTGTCGCCGGCCCCTTCTGCACCATGCTCCTGGCCGACCTCGGTGCCGAGGTCTGGAAAATCGAAGAGCCCGGCACCGGCGACGAAACCCGCCAATGGGGCCCACCGTTCTTTGAGGAAGATAGTACCTACTGGCTCGGCCTCAATCGCAACAAAGACAGCTTCTTTCTTGATCTCAAAGCTGACCGGCAACGCGTGTTAGAGATGGCCGCCGCCGCCCACATCGTCGTCGAAAACTTCCGCC
>CANNLB010000485.1 GCA_947505565.1 Acidobacteriota bacterium
GATGACGGTCCCGCCCGTCGGCATGCCACGCGGCATGATCAGTTTGTGATCTGGTCAAGTCTATTCGAGCATCGGTGGTCAATTTCTAGGGGGCGCCGAAGAGCTCGGCGGCGGCACCCAATCGGAGCAGGCATAAAGGGTATACCTACGTCAGCGGATTCCACCGCCAAAACCCAACTAATACTTACACCAATTCCGCCCGCGCCAGCCCCGCCATCGTCCCCATCGTCACCCACTCCCGCTTAGCATCCTCGATCACCTGCAACGACTCCGCAAACCGCCGCTGCTTCTCCGCAAGCGATCCCCCGATGCGCTCGAGAGCGTTCACCGGCAGATCCGGAAAGTCCGCGCTACATGTCAAATCCGCCGGATGAACCACATAATAAAAGTACTTCCGCGCCGCCAGCGCCGCCCGCAGCATCCCGAAATGCTTCTCCCAACCCAACAAAAACCCCGTCGTATGCCAAATCGTCAACCCCAACGGCCCCGGAGTACTCGGCACCGGCAGCATCACCACCCCCCGATCTAGATACGGCTCCCGAGAACCCACCAGCGGCTGCAACCAGTCCCGCCGGTCCAAAATCCGCCAAAACTTCTCGCCCTGCCCCAGGTGGTTCCAGGCGTTCTTCAACACAAACGGATAGTACAGCAAACTCGGAAACAAGCTCGTGTCGTACCGATAGCCCTGCTCGGCCAGCACGTCCATCATCCGGTCCGAATAGCTCCAAGCCGGAGCAATAAACCCGTCCGGCGCCTGACCCGTCGTATCCGCCAATCCCGCATGCGTCCGATGAATCTCTTCCGTCAGCTCAGCCTTCGACAGCGCCCCAAAATTCGCATGGTGGTTCCACGTATGATTCCCGATCTCATGGCCCCGCTCCGCCCATCCCCGCACCTTCGCCCGATGACGCTGCTTCTCCAGATCCCGGCCAATCACGTAAAGCGAGTACCGAAACCCAAACTGCTCGGCAAAAGCCTCGAATCGGTCCATCACCGGCCCAAACGTCGGATCCTCATACCCCGCCGGATACCCAAACGCGTGGTCCATCGAATCAAGGTTCAGGCTAATCGAGGCGTAACTCATCCCTAGAAGGGTTATCGGCCAAAGGCGCCTCGAACATTAGATAGTCGGTCGCCGACATGCCCAGCCGCTCGTAGGTCTGCTGCGCCCGCGCATTGTCTTTCTCCACATACAGCCGAAATCCGCAGCAGCCCCCCTCTGCCGCCGCTAACTCCTTCACCGCCGCATACAACCCCCGATACACCCCTCGACCACGATACGCCGGCTCCACAAACACCGACTGCACCCACCAGAACATCCCGTTCCGCCAGTCGCTCCACTCATACGTGATCAGCAAACATCCCACCGCCCGACCATCCTCTTCGGCCACAAAGTACCGGCCCAGTTGACCATCCGCCAACACCCGGCCCACTCCCGCCCGTATCGTCGCCGGAACCAGCGTCTTGTGCTCGGTCTCGACAGCCATTCGCTCGTTGGCCGAAGCCAAAAACTCCAGGTCATCAATAACAGCCGGTCGAATCATTGGGTCACCAAAAGTATCCGAATATCCATCACATTGGTCCGCGTCGGACCCGTCACCAGTAAGTCCCCCGTCTGTTCGAGAAACGGATAAGAGTCGTTATTATCAAGCGCCGCCCGAGCCGCCTGAGCGTCCTTTGCCGTCGCCGAAGTGGCAAACCCACCCGCCGCGTCCGTCGGCCCATCGGTCCCGTCAGTTCCTGCGCTCAACACCAAAATCCGCGGCTCATCGAGAAGATCAAGCGCCGCCGCCAACGCGAACTCCTGATTCCGACCTCCCTTCCCCGACCCGCGCAGGTTCACCGTCGTCTCACCGCCTGACAAAATGCACAACGGAGGCTTCGCCGGATTCCCACTCCGCAAGCTCTCCTTCGCAATCGCCACATGCATCCGTGCCACGTCCCGCGTCTCACCCTCTATCGTCGTCGACAAAATCAGCGGCCGATAGCCCAGCTCTGTCGCCTTCGCCCCCGCCGCCATCACCGACCGCATATTACTCCCCACAATCCGGTTCGTCACCCCGAAGAGCCTCTTCGGAGTCTCCCGCATCCCCGCCATCGGCGCAATCCCATAGCGCGCGAAGATCGCAGCCACATCCGCCAGCGTCGATGGATCCGCCACCGTCGGCCCCGACCCGATCGTCGACAAGTCGTCCCCAATCACATCGCTCAGGATCAGCGTCAACACCGCCGCCGGAGCCGCCAACTCCGCCAGATGCCCCCCTTTGATCGCCGACATATGCTTCCGCACCGCGTTCATCTCGTGGATGTTCGCCCCGCAGGCCAGCAACTGCCGCGTCACCGCCTGCTTTTCGGTCAGCATAATACCCGGCGCCGGCAGCGGCATCAACGCCGAAGCCCCGCCGCTGATACAGCAGATCACCAGGTCCTCCGCCGTCGCCTGCCGCGCGATCTCCGCAATCCGTTTCGCCGCCGCCACCCCGCGTTCGTCCGGCACCGGATGCCCGCTCTCCCGCAACTCCGCATAACGCAGCGGAGCCCCGTGGCCGTCCTTCACCACGACGCAGCCCCCGGCGATACGCTTCCCGCAGACCTTCTCTACCGCCTGCGCCATCGGCGCGCTCGCCTTCCCCGCCCCCAGCAGCCAAATCCGTTTCCGATCCCGCAACAATGGCTCATCAGCCAAAAGATGCGCCAGCACCGCCGCCTTCGGGTCCGCCGCCTTCAGAGCCGCCTGGAAAATCCGCCGCGCCTGCGCCCGCTTCGTCATAACCCCTCCAAAATTGCCGTCACTGCCATCCGCAGGTCGTCACTCGCGATCAGAATCGTCAAATCGGCCTCCGCATACGCCGACCGCCGAGCCGCATACAAAGCCGCAAACTTCTCCGGGTCCTTCGCCAGCGGACGATGATCCGCCCCCGCCACCCGCCGCAGCGCCCGCTCCAGCGGCACGTCCAGCCAAACCACTGTCGCCTGCCCGCGCAGTAACTCCCGATTCCGCTCTTGCACGTAAGCGCCGCCCCCCAACGCCAATACCCCTCCCGGAATCGCCCGCCGCAACTCCCGATGCTCAATGTCCCGAAACGCCGCCTCGCCATCAAACGTGAAGATATCGGCAATCGACCGCCCCTCGGCCCTCTCAATTAAGTCATCCAAGTCCGCAAAAGGCAACTGCATCCGCCGGGCCAACTCCCGGCCCACCGTCGTCTTCCCACTGCCCATGAATCCCACCAAAACGATCACGAATGGTTCCTCTGCAACCTACGAAAAAACGCCTCCACCATCCGAGGCAAATACTGCCATGCCGCCATCAACAACCAACCGGAAGCCGGGTACACCAACGTTCGCCGCTCCCGTTCCATCCCGTTCGCGATCGCCCGCGCCAAGTCCGGTGCGGTCGTCGCAAAGCGCTTGCCGCTCGCCAATTCGTCCGGCGGCCGACCCACCAACACGTTCTCCTGAAATCGCGTCTTCACATACCCCGGGCAAACCAGCAGCACCTTCACCCCAGCATCGGCGTTCTCCATCCGCAACCCGTCAGAAAACGACGCCAGCGCATGCTTGGTCGCCGAATACAGCGTGAACCACGGCAGCGTCACCTTGCTCGCAATCGACCCGATGTTCACGACCATCCCTCCCCGTCGCTCCCGCATTCCCGGCACCACCAACTGCGCCAAGTGCAGCGCAGCAAACACATTCAGCTCAAACATCTGCCGCGTCGCGGCCGCATCCGCCTGCCACGACGGCTGATACAGCCCGACCCCGGCGTTATTGACCAGAATATCGATCCGCCCGTACCGTTCCACCGTCCGCGCCACC
>CANNLB010000486.1 GCA_947505565.1 Acidobacteriota bacterium
GGCGTGGGGGAGGAGGAGATGTTGGGGGAGACGATGCGGGAGTGCGCGGAGCATCCGGGGCGAGTGCGGGAGTATGGGTTAGCGGTGCGGGAGCGGGTGCGGCGGAAACATGATTTGGGGTGGGTGGCGGAACAGTATTTGGCGGTGTTGCGGGAGGGCTGAGCTGAATCCGTAGAACCACTCGTATTGGGCCGTGAAGACTAGATTGGTTCTGATGTTGGCTGCAGTGGTCTTTGGTAGTGAGAAAACGGGAGGGTGCCTGAATTCCAGGATTTTGCCGAAACGCAACGGTTGTGCCATCGAGAGCGGTTTGAGAAAGACCCTCGATTCTGATGCGATCCTTCTCGGCCTAAAGCAGGGCGAAGGCGGGACGGCGGAGTTGGGGTAAATATCTGCGGCGGGTGCGAGCGGCTGGCAAATCGTGCGCAATGGGCAAGGGGCCTTGCCAGAAGCCGGATTCACGGTTTTCTCTCCTGGACAAGAACGTATTTGGCCAACGGTCGATCGGCAGTCGAAGGGGCTCGACACGGCGAACCGTGTTGACGAACAGCGAGGGCCTGTATTCATTGACGACGATGGTCGGACAGGCGCTTGTGCGGGAGATGGCGATGGCGGAGGAGCAAGCGGGCCGCGTGGCGGTCTACCGGGTGGAGCTTGAAACGGCGAAAGCGACTCTGCGGCTCAAGGCTGAGATCGTTCTAGCAGCGGTGAGTGACCTGCTGAGACTGCACCCGGAATGGCGGATGCTCGTAAAAGGCCATCCCGATGGCGTCGGAGAGGCGTGCGCTGGCGGTATTCCAAGGGCTGGATAGTCAAGGCAGGACGGTTGAAGGCGAAGGGATGCGGAGCTGCCAAGCCTCTGGCATCCAACGACACCGAGTCGGGGCGCGCCGCCAAGCGCCGGTTAGAACTAGTTCGACTGCCGTTTTTATAATCGGCCAGACTTCGTAGCGCTTGCGTGCTGGCTGCCATCCGGGGAAGGCCCTCTTCGAGCTGGCCTACTACTGCCGCCATTGATGGGAACACCCTGTTGGCAAAACTCTTTTCGCGCATTTTGTCCCAAACGTGTTCCTGCGGATTAAGTGGAGGGGAATAGCCCAGGAGGCGATGCCGGCGAATGTTTTCGGGAGCCAGCAAGTCCTTGGATCGGTGGGAACGGGCCCCATCGACAATCATGGCGATGAATTTTCCGTTTAGGCCGCACTGACTTGGAGGCGGAATTGGTTCATTTGTTCGGCATTCACCTTCGGGCTGATCATCCAACTCAATACTTCCTCCATCGGACTCACCGCACCATCGAGAGAGAGGTGAATTGCCGTTCGTAGCCGTTGTCGACCATCGGAGGCGAAGGAGACGGCGACCAACAGCGTCGAATACACACCATTCGTCCGAAGCGAGCCTCGTCTTGCAACCTGCTTCGTATCGTGGGCGTCCGCCCGCGGCTTCCTGTGCCAGAGGGGCAGCCAAGTCTTCCGGGAGCCCTCCCCAAAGCCTCTTGAATTTGGGGCTTGCTGTTAGGATGCCGCGTATCTGGCGCCCTCTTTCGCTAGGCGTCGCGCCAAGGCCGTTCGAATCGGCGACAACATCCGCACCCCACCGGCTAGCGCCCGTTCTGCCCAAGGGCGCAGGAACTGCTTTTCCGCTTGCTCGCTCAGCAAGGTTTGCCCGGTGAGGTGGCCATCAGGCAGGGGGAAACTGGACCCGATGGGTGAAGAGCCGGGGGGCAGTTGGAAGGCCCCGAAGGCGGTGGAACGGGCGACGTCGTCGTCAAAGTTGAGCTTCTTCGCCAAGTCGCGGGAGGGGGCGGCTTGAATGACGTCGGTCTGAGGGAGGAACGCCCGATATTCGCGAAAGCCTGTCGATTGGGAGAGCCAGGTGAAGTTCGCGAATCCGGTGTCGCGGACAAGGCGACGGGTGAGGCCGGAACCGTAGACGCCGACTTGGAACGGAGAGGCCGAGAGGGCGTCGTGGACTGCTTGGAAATACTCCATCACCGGGCCTCTGGCCTCGACAGGGGAGGGGCCAAAGTCCGCGGCGGCGTAGATGGCATTCCCGGCTGGCTGGCCGAGGGCGGCGGTGAAGCATTTAATTTTGTCGTTGGAATCCTGATAGACCGTTATAAGTGGCAGGCCAACAGCGGAGAGGACGCCGGCCTCGGCGAGGGAGAGGATTTTCTGGGAGAACCGGGAGTAATAACGGGGGACGAATTGGATGCCGACGACGACAATCTGCGCAGCGAAAGGGGCGCAATTGGCGCTGGCGTCGAGTCCTGAGCGAAGCTGTACGGCGGTGGCGACGAGGCCGCCCTGAAGGGCGCGGTCGAGAGTGAAGGGCCCGAAGATACCGTCGGGGGCGTCGAAGAAGAATTGCTGGGAGCGGAGGACGTTCTACCCGTCGTGGATGTCCTTGCCGCGGAGGGGTGGGGGTTCGAAGCGCAGTTGTCGCATGGGGCTCGAGTATAGAGAGAGCACGAACGACGCGGCACTACAGCGTAACCGAAGCCAAGACCGCAGGGTTGGCGATGCCTCGAAAACAGAGCACCAGGATTTGTGCGGTAGTTGGAGTTGCTCCGAAGTAATCGGGATCGAATTGAAGTTTCATGATGGTCGAATTTTCTACTTGATCCGTCACGGAATTCAGATTTTCAAAGCCCATTTGCCACGTTCCGAACTTCCTTTCGCCCGCTTCCCGGCAGAGGGTTCGGAAGGAGTGGTGGCGCGGATCGGCTTCAATTGTTTTGATGGAGGATTCGATTTCGCGTTCGGGACCTTCAAGAACTTGGAGGAAATACTGATCGCGATAGAGGAGAAGGCCGGTGATGCCTCGGCGGGCATTGTTGCGGCGGGAGATCCGGAGTAGATCCAGTAGTTCGTCATCGCCCATCGGGTTTGTCGCCCGGCTCCAGTACGTGAGGGTGGTCACTTGCTCCATGCACTGTATATCGGCAGCATGGAAACTTTCTAGAGCGGGTATTATTTGCCTCTGGCGGGGTGACACCGCTCATGCGGGCGTAGGCGAGGGCTTGGCCTATGTGTTCGTGTTTGCCGACCAGAATGCGGTGGACGACGTCGCCGGCTGTGACGTCGGAGCCGAGAAACTTGAGTTTTTTTGCTGCCCTCGACAGAACCGTGGGAGCAGCGGACGGCGGCGAGGGAATCGAGGAGCCAGCGGACGACCTCGGATTTGGTCGCGATTTGTTTTTTGGCGTCGGGCGGTATCTTATCTAGCCGGTGTGGGCCGCCGGGCTTGACGCCGGCCTGGGCCAGCAGCCAGTAGTTGCCGACGGCTACATGCATATAGACCTCGCTGGCCGAACGGATTCCGGGGGCGGGACGGAAAGAGAACTTCTTCCGGGGATGTCGCTTTGGCGAGGGTCAGGACTTGCGAGGCGGCAACTTCGAATGCGCCAGCCCATCCGGTGCCGAGCCCGGCGGGTATGGGAGCTTGAGCGACCCAGCTGATCGGGCTCGTCCCAATCAGTAGGGGGCAAGAGACTAGAGCGAGGATACATAATGAAATGCTCAGCCAAGGCGACGCCGGAGGAGGGGGCATGGTAGCTCAGGCAAAGATCGTCTTGTTCGGGCTGGCAATCGTGTGCAGAGTGGGGGTTGGGTTTGTATCGGACATTCGGTGCGGATGGGATCCGATCTGCGGCCACGGTTGGAGGAGCAGAGGAGGCGGCATTACGCGAAGAGGATGACCCGCTGGGAAGGCGTACGGACTCTGGCTTACCCTTGAGAACGGCGGGGAGGCTCCTGATGTAGCTTTGTTGGCTTCGGTGTTGGTGCGACTGTGGTGCGAGGAGGGG
>CANNLB010000487.1 GCA_947505565.1 Acidobacteriota bacterium
TCCCGCCAGCCCAAATCGATGCCTCCCAGCGCAACCTCCATTAGACTCCTTCTCCGCCTCTCCTTTCCGTTAAGCGATGTTAAGGCCAGCGCCCCCCGCCCATAACAGTCCTTAACGTGACATCACAGTCAATCCAGGGTTTGCTGGTACCAGGAGCATCCAATGAAACTTACCACCGTCCTGCTCATCCCAGCCCTCGCCGCCACCCTCGCCGCTCAGCCCAATGGCGGCGGCGCACCCCGTCTAACCTCTCTGAAGGCCGTCCCCGTGCCCACGCCCCCCGGTCTCGACCGCTACGTCCGCGACACCCGCGCCCTCGTCGTCCTCGGCAAGGCCTTCTTCTGGGACATGCAAGCCGGCAGCGACGGCAAAACCGCCTGCGCCTCCTGCCACTTCCACGCCGGCGCCGACCACCGCCTCCAAAACCAACTCGCCGCCCCCGCCGCCTCTTCGGCCACCATCGCCCCCAACCAAACCCTCACGCCCGGCGACTTCCCCTTCCGTCGCCTCGCCAACCCCAACGACAACCGCTCCCCCGTCCTCCGCGACACTCGCCAAATCGCCGGTTCCGCCGGGGGCTTCCATCGCAACTTCTTCGACATCATCCCCGCCGTTCCCTACGAACAAGGTGCCGACCAACCCTCCGCCGCCCGCTTCGCCCTCAACGGCGTCCAAACCCGCCAAGTCACCTCTCGGAACACCCCCAGCGTCATCAACGCCGTCTTCAACGTTCGCAACTTCTGGGACGGCAGCGCCAAAGAAGTCTTCACCGGCGCAACGCCCTTCGGCGACTCCGACGCTGCCTGGAACGTCCTCGCTTGGCGCGACGGCCACCTCGTCAAGGAACAAATCCGCCTCGAAAACTCGAGCCTCGCCTCACAAGCCGTCGGACCCGCCCTCAACGAAACTGAAATGTCCTACCTCGGCCGCACTTGGCCCAAACTCGCCCAAAAGCTCCTCTCCCTCCGCCCCCTTGGCCGCCAGGCCGTCGCCGCCGACGATAGCGTCCTCGGCCCCTACGCCGACCCCTCCGGCCTCGGCCTCGCCGCCAGCTACCAAGCCCTCATCGAAGCCGCCTTCCAACCCGCCTATTCACAAGCCCCTGAACTCCTCGGAGCAAACTTCGCCCTCTTCTGGGGCCTCTCAATCCAGGCCTACGAAGCCACCCTCGTCTCGAACGATTCCCGCGTCGACCGCTTCCTCGAAGGCAACCAGCAAGCCCTCTCCGCCCTCGAGCAACAAGGCTTCCGCACGTTCCAAAACGGCGCATCCCAATGCACCCAGTGCCATCAGGGCGCCGAGTTCACCGCCGCTTCCTACTCCAATAAGAACCGCCGCGGCTTCAACCCCAATGACCCTCGCGACCTCGGTTTCTTCCGCACCGCCGTCTCCCCCCTCGCCGATGACCCCGGCCTTAACGCCCGCGACCCCTTCGGCAACCCTCTCTTCAACGCCGCCAACCCCAACACCACCAGCGGTGCTTTCAAGTCCCCCGGCCTCCGCAACGTCGAACTCACCGGCCCCTACTTCCACGACGGCGGCCAAGCCACCCTCGAACAGGTCATGGACTTCTACGCTCGCCAAGGCGATTTTCCCGCCGGCGGCAACCTCGGCCCCGGCATCGGCCAAATCCGCCTCAGCCCGCAGGATCGCACCGCCATCGTCGCCTTCATGAAGGCCCTCACCGACGACCGCGTCCGCTTCCAACGCGCCCCCTTCGACCATCCGGCCCTCTGCATACCCACCGGCCACGCCGAAGCCGCCCCCGGCATCCTCGCTGCCGACACCTCCGACGCCCAATTCGTCCTCAGCGCCATCGACCGCTGGGCTCACATCCCTGCCGTCGGCCGCGAAGGCGAAACCGTCCCCCTCCAAACCTTCGACGAACTCCTCCGCGGCATCGGAAACGATGGTTCCCGCGCCCATCACCTAACCACCGCCTGCGTCCCTTAATCGACGAGCATCGCTTTCCAGCCAGCCTCGTCCTGCCCCAAACTAATCCGCTTCTCACAGCGCACGAGCGGGAGCCGCAGCAATGTCGGCTCCCGCTCAATCTTGCCCAGCAGCTCCCCTTCGGACTGCCGTAGATACTTCAGCCCCGCTTTCTCATACGCTTTGCTCTCGGTATCCAACATCCCCACCAGCGTGAATCGCTCGATAAACCGCTTAATCTCCCCCGCCGCCATCGGTTTCAGCTTCAAGTCCACAAAGTGAATCGCCACCCCCCGTTCTTTGAAAAACCGCTCCGCCGCCCGCGTCGCCGACGAACCCTTCACCCCAAAAATCTGCACGCTGCGCTTCTGCATTATTCCCTCCGTTTCCCTCCCACCAAAAACTGCAAGTTGCTCGTCGTCGGCCGAAACCCCAACTGCGCCGAAACTTTCAACGCCGCCTCCCGAATCACCAGCACGAACTTCCCCTGCGCCTTCGTCGTCAACACCGCCGCCGGAGCGCTCATGCTGAACGCCGCCACCGCCACCCCCTGCCGATCTCGTATCGGCGACGCGATACACCGCAAACCCACCGACCCCTCTTCGTTGTCCACCGCGAAACCCGCCTCCCGGATTCGCCCCAACTCCGCCAGCAGAGCCTTCTTCTCCGTAATCGTATTTGGAGTAAACCGAGGCAACTCCCCCGCCGCCACCCGAGCCACTACTTCCGGCGGTTGAAACGCCAACAGTGCCTTCCCCAGCCCGGTCGAATGCAAGTGCCGTCGCTCTCCCGTATCGGCATAGAGATAGAGCGAACTAGGGCTCCCCACAGTGTGCAGATACAACAACCAATCTCCATCGATCGTCCCCAGGTGGACCAATCCACATGCCTGCGCCGCCGTCTCCTGCAAAACCAAAAACGCCGCTTGGTAGACCGCCGACCGCCGCAGATACCCCGTCCCCGCCCACAGCGCTTTCCCCGCCAACCGGTACCGTTTCGATTCGCTCTCTTGTTCCACGTACCCGGCCGCGCACAGCGTGGCGGTCACCCGATGCGCCGTCGCCGGAGCCAGGTCCAACTCCCCCGCGATCGCCGAAAGGCTCAGCTCATACGGGGATTGCGCGAGCAGATCCATCACCTGGAACGCCCGCAAAGTCGACGACATCGTCTCCACTCTAGCCATCGCCTTCAGTGTAGACGATTCCGCATCGCGGAACCCCGAACTAAACCGCGATCGGCGCTTCCGCCAAGTCGCTTCGCCTCGGGATGCGTTCAATCGCCGGACCAGCCAACTCGCGCGCCAAGTCCAACTCGTAGGCGCTCTGCAAATTCATCCAGAAATTAGCCGACACTCCAAAATACCGGCCCAATCGTAGGGCTGTATCCGCGGTCACATTCCGCTTTCCGGAAAGGATCTGATACAGCCGGTTGGGCGGAACCTCAATCAAATCGGCCAGTCGCTTCGCCGATAGTCCGGTCTCTTCTAACTCGTCTGCCAGGATTTCTCCCGGGTGGATGGGTGTACGTGCCAAGTTATTCTCCTTCGATTCGACTAGTGATAGTCAACGATTTCGACTTCCGACGGTCCGGGCTCGCCCTCCCGCCAGACAAAACAAATGCGCCACCGGTCCTTGATCCGTATGGGAAATTCTCCCTTTCGGTCGCCCGTCAGTGCTTCTAGGCGATTCGAGTTGAGCCCAGCAAGGTCGTTCAGCGAAACTGCGGCATCCAGAATCCGGAGCCGCTTCTCAGCCTGCCGCCGAACCGCCTCCCACTGCCGAACTTTGTCTCCAGCCGCGAAACGTTCCGTGTTCCTGTCACGGTAACCAGTAATCATCCGTATCCAGAGCAGCGCCAACGACGAGTGACGTCAA
>CANNLB010000488.1 GCA_947505565.1 Acidobacteriota bacterium
CGATCGGCCTTCGGACGGTTCTCCTGGCCACCGTCATCTCGATCCTCTGGGGCGGCAACATCGTCTCCATCCGCGTCGGCGTCGATAGCATCCCGCCGCTGTGGAGCGCTTTCTGGCGGATGTTGATCGGCGTTGTCGTCGTCGGCGCCTGGGCCCGCCATCGCGGCGTCACCTTCTGGCCCACCCCGGCCGAATGGCGGCCCCTCTTCTGGCTCGGCGTACTCTTCACCGTCCAAATCGGCCTTCTCAATTCCGCCTCCGCCCTCACTTCTCCGGCCTACGGCGTCGTCATCCTCAACGCCTACGCCGTCTTCGCCAACCTCACCGGCCACTTCTTCGCCAAGCGCCTCGAAGATCCTCTTACACCCACCCGCGTCGCCGGTCTCGTCCTCGCCCTCGCCGGCGTCACCATCCTCGCCGTCGGCCAAACGAAGTCGGCCTTGGCACCGAATCCTCTACTCGGCAACGCCTTGATGATCCTCTCTTCGGCTCTCCTCGGGGCTCGCCAGGTCTACATGCGCTACCTCGTCCAGACCGTAGACCCCGTCCGCACCGTCGTGTGGCAGATGGCTTGGTCCGTCCCCCTTTTCCTTCTGATCGCCGTACTCACCGAGCCGCCCACCCTCAAAGCGGTCACTTGGCAAGCCCTCGCCGCGATCTCCTATCAAGGGGTCATCGTCGCCGGAGTCTGCTTCATCCTCTGGGCGCAACTGCTGCAACGCTATCCCGCCGGAGCGCTTTCGATGTACGCCTTCCTCGTCCCCATCTCCGGCATCGCCCTTAGCGCCTGGATCTTCGACGAGCCCCTGCGCGGCACCTTGCTCTTAGGCGGGGCACTCGTGCTAGCTGGTCTCTTTGTGGTCTCAAAAAAGTCGTAACGGCTTATACTGGAACCAAATGCAGGTAGCCTTCCCCGAACTCGACTCCGCCGCCACTATCAACTTTCATCGCGAAATCTCGGTCGACGACTTCGAAGCCTTCTGCGCCGAAAACCCTTCGCTTCGGGCCGAACTCTCCGCCCAAGGAGAAATCACCATCATGCCACCTGCCGGAGGCGATTCTTCCTACCAAAACGCCGACCTAACGATGCAACTTACCGCCTGGGCCAAAGCCGACCGGCGTGGGAAGTCCTTCGAATCCTCGGTCGCCTTCGTCCTCCCCTCCGGGGCCATTCTTTCCCCTGACGCCTCCTGGGTCTCCAATCAGAAAGTCCAACCCCTCTCCCCCGCCCAGCGCCGCCGCTTCCTCCGCCTCACCCCGGACCTCATTGTCGAAGTCCGCTCCCCCTCTGACCGCCGCCCCATCCTCGAGCTCAAAATGGCTGAGTGGATCGCCAGCGGCGTCCCCCTCGCTTGGCTCATTGACGGAGAGGCCAAAACTGTCACTATCTACCGCCCTACCGCGCCGCCCCAAACGCTAGCGGGTATCCAGGAACTCGCCGCCGACGGCCTCACCGAAGGCTTCGTCCTCGACCTCACCGACATCTGGGCCGGCCTCTAGCCCTACGGCCGCACCGCCACCGCACCCGTCGCCACACTCCCGCTCACCCGCACCACCACCGGCACCGCCTCCCCGGCTTCCGTCCCATTCGGAATCCGCACGTTGATCTGCATCGCTCGCTCGTTCCCGGTGCCGAGTCCGCATACAACACCTCAGCCGGTCGACCGTCCACCGTCACCTCCGCCCCCGTCGCCCCCCCATGACCCGTCCCATACAGCACCACGATCGTCCCCGGCCGCGCCGGTAGCGCCGGAGCATTCACGCCCCCATCCCCATCCTGATTCCAAACCCGCGGAAACAGCCCTACCCGCGCCGCAGCCACCGGCAGCGTCACCGTCGCGCTCACCCCTTCCACCACCAACCGCGCCTCCGCCGCTCCCGCCAGCCCCTCCGGCACTTGGCCATTGATCTGTCCCGCCGAGGCGAACAGAATGGGCGAGACCAACCCATTCCAACTCACCGCATTCCCCAGCCCCGCTACTCACATCAAACGCGTTCACGACCGCCGTCACCACGGCCGCCTGCCGAGGGCCCAACTGCCAGAGCTCATTCGTCAGCCCCTGGTCCGTCGAACCGCCGAAGAAATAGGTGATGCCCTCCCCATACGCGCTCTCCTGGCGAAACCGCGCGCTCGGAGCCGGACCGTCCGACACTGCTTCCCGCCACTGCCGAGTCCCGGGGTTGAACTCCCAGGTATCGCTCAAGGTCCCGCGGCCCGACCCGCCAAATAAAATCATCCGATCCCGCCCCACGTCGTACGACCGGCCGCAATACTGGCGCGGAGCCGGCGCTGGCGTCGCCAACTGCTCCGTCCACTCCCCCCTCACTAAATCGAACGACCACCAGCCTTCCAGCGGACACGGTCCAAAGCCACTCGCAGAGCCACCATAAAGCAGCAGCTGCCCCCGCATCGAGTCGTAGACCGCGTGGTGCAAACACCGCCGCAGCGGCCGACTGTTCCGCGGCGAGATATCCCGCCACCGGCCCTGCCCAAACTCATACGACCACGTGTCATCAAACCGACCCGCATCGGAAAACCCATGCGAAATCACCACCCGATCCCGGGCCGCATCGAAAATGCCCGAATGCCCATAACGACGGCTCGGCCCGTCCCCCCGGCTGCCCGATCTGCGTCCAGTTCCCCCGCACAATGTCGTACGTCCATAGGTCGTTAAAGAAGCCCGAAGCCTAGCCACCAAACATCACCAACCGGCGCCGCGCCTCATCCAACACCAGAACATGCCCCCAGCGCGGTACCGGCTTCGCTCCCGACGGCTGCAACTCCCGCCACTCTTTCCATTCCAGCGAATAAACCCACAGGTCGTTCCGCGCTCCAGAGGCCGAGCCGCCAAACAGAAACAGCTGCCGACCCACCGGGTCGCGCACAATCAATCGTCCCGTCTGTCCGGCCCGCGGGAGCCGTCGAGCCCGCCGGCAGCAACGTATACTACAGCGGCTGATCAGCCGCGATGCTCACTGCGGCCAGAAAAATCGTTACGAAATGCTTCACATGCCCCTATATCCCTCTTGAACGTAACTTTATTCCCACCACTGGCGAATTTTTTGACGTGGACACCCTGAGCCTTTCTCACCACTTCGCCGCCGAAGACGTTGTCTAGGACACCTTCCTCATCGCCTAGCAAAAGTTCCCCAGCTTGTTTTTCTGTGCCCGCCATCATCGCCGCCGTTGGCCCTCTCATCAACCCCTCGAATCTCTCTTTGCCCCACTCACCCTGCTGGATGTCGATCTCACGCGGGCCCTCGCGCAACTGCCCGCCGCCTACCGCCCAAGTCCTCCCACTCGCCGAGCTCGAATAACTCTCTTAAAAGGAAGTCGCCGATCATCTCCAAATCCCCCTCGGCACTGTAGTGTCCAGGCTGAGCCGGGCTCGCGGACTCCTACGCCGTTACTACTTTCCGCCGCAGTGGGTAAAGTAGATGCATGAAGAACTTTTTCTCGAAACACCTCTTCGGTTCTGCGAGCAAGAACGAACCCACCCCCGCCTTGGGCCAAGCCGTCCTCCGCCGCGACGTGTTTCGCGGATCCGCCTTCGGCCTCTTCGCCAGCCTCCTGCCTTCCAAAGCAGTCGCGGCCCCGACCTCCGGCCTCCAACTCGGCACCTCCATCTACCAATCCATCGGCGTCAAACCCCTTATCAACGCCCGCGGCACGTTCACCATCATCAGCGGCTCCACCATGCTCCCGGAAGTCCGCATGGCCATGACCGAAGCCTCCCAGCACTACGTCCACATCGATGAACTCATGGCCGGCATCGGTGCCCGCCCTCGACCTTCGCCC
>CANNLB010000489.1 GCA_947505565.1 Acidobacteriota bacterium
TCACATCAGGAATATTCAGTGATTTCGCCAGAGCGGTCCGCAGCGTGACCTTACCAAAGAAATGCGACATGTGATTATCCGGCTCATACAGTTGAGAACCGAACCAGAATTGCGTCGGCTCATCGTCAACGATCGAAGCCGGCGTAAAAGTCCGATTCTTCAACGCTGCCGCATACACAAATGGCTTAAAGACCGATCCCGGCTGCCGCCGAGCCTGTGCCCGGTTTAGTTGGCTCACGCCATAGTTGCGTCCCCCGATCAGCGCGCGAATCTGGCCGTTAGAAGGGTCAATGGCCACCAAGGCTACCTGCGCCGGGCCAGCGTTCTTCTTCCCTTTACGCTTTTCGATCGCCTCATCCACTCTTTTCATGCCGATCTGAACCGCTTCCTGGGCATCCCGTTGTAGCTCGGGATCGAGCGAGGTATAGATCCGATATCCTCGACTCTGAAAGTCATAGTCCTGGAATTCGCTCTGTAAGGTGTCGTTGACCAAATCGATGAAATAGGGCGCATCACTCGAATCGCCTCCACCCTTGACGATCGTCAGTGGGGCAGCGATCGCTTCCGCATAAGCTTTATCGGTAATCTTGCCGTTGTCGCGCATCAATAGGAGCACAATATTACGGCGCTGCTTGGCTCGATCCGGCCATCGCGACGGGTTCGTAAAGCTCGGACGCTGAATCGTTCCGGCCAGCAACGCAGCCTCTGGTAACGTCAACGAACGAACATCCTTGCCCAGATACGCTTGCGCCGCTTCTCCGAACCCCCGGATCGCAAAGCTGCCTCGCCGCCCCAAATCAACGCTATTCGCGTAGTATTCGAAGATCTCTTCCTTACTGAGCTTTTGTTCGAGAATCACCGTGAGGATCAACTCTTCGAATTTTCGCTTCCAATTCTTGTCCAACGTTAGCCAAAGGTTGCGCGACAGCTGTTGCGAAATAGTTGAAGCGCCTTCGGCCGCCCGCCTTTCCTTAATGTCAACGTAGATCGCCTTCGCAATCCGCAGCGGATCAAAGCCGGCGTGTTCAAAAAACCGTTTGTCCTCCACCGAAGTCACCGCATCGACAAGCGATCGAGGAAAGTCTTTGAAACCCAGAATCCGTCGCTTCTCTCGCTTTTGATCGAACAGGTTCGTGATCAGTTCCGGGGGCAGAGAGATCTGGGGACGCGAGGTTTGGTCGGAAAGGGAGACGATTGACGTCGTCCGGTCGTTGTCGATCGTCAAAAGCACACTTTCCACGTCCGGGCTCGCGTCCGGACCGCTCAGGATTCGAACCGAATTACCTTCTACCCGATACCATCCCAGGCGATTGTTCTCCGACTCACTGTATCCGGCGTTCCGAAGGGTCCCGACTATATTGGCCACCGTCAAATCATCGCCCACCGCCACCGGTTTCGGGGCCGAAAAAATCATCGAAGTATTCGGAAACGGCCCGTTCTTCAACTTGTCGTCAATCAGATTCGAATAGTGGTAGTACAAACCGGCGGTCGTGAGCACCGTAGTCGCCCCCACAAAAACCGCTACACCGACCAACAGTCGGAACCACCGGCCTCGATGGGCCGAGGTTTCTACAGGAATTCGCGTTACAGGGGGGCGTTGCGCCATACGTCCTAATACTACCTCAGCCTACTTCTCGCTTCCGCTGAGACTTTCCAGCTCCCGCCACATGTCGTCATCGTGCTTCCGCCATCCGTCCTTCTCCCGCCCCGCAAACCGCAACTGGTGAACGTCCAACGTGCCGTGGCCAAACGCGCAGATGTACTCCATTTTCGGCCGACCAAACTGCAACATCTGATCCCACGAACCGGTCGAAACCGGCATCCGCAATCGACGCAGGCAAGTGCGACATCGGTAGCGCTGGTCCAAAACCACCAAAAACACGAGCCCGATGCTCGTTAAGAAAAACAAGAAAACTGCCGTGGTCCAAGGCAGATCCTGGGCGAACCGACCGCCCGGCTGAGGAATCAAGAAGGCCATCAGCCACCAAAGACCACGCAAAATGGCTACTACAACCGCCAGTTTAGCGACAAAGAAGAGCCAGTACCTCATAGCGTTATAGACTCCGGCCGAGGGACGAAAGTTGCGGCAATCCCGAAGAAACCGGCGTCCGCCTGCTGCTAACTCTAATGCACGTTCGTGGCCAGAAAAATCACGTTGCGCGGACGCTCCGCCCGCCGCCGCATGAAGTAGGGATACCACGCCTCCCCGCACGGCACGTAAATCATCAACCGCTGGCCCTGATCGACCAACCGCTGCTGCCACTGCCCGCGAATTCCGTAATGCATCGGCAGCTCATAATGATCCGGGGCGAGCTTAAGTTCCCTTAAATACGCCAAAGCATGGTCCTCGGCGCCCCCAGAAATTGACCACCTCTGCTCGAATAGACTTGACCAGATCACAAACTGATCATGCCGCGTGGCAGGCCGACCGGCGGGACCTTCATCATCCGTGCCGCAGGCGCGTATATCTTTGAATACGTTTAGGCACTGACGTTTCGCCCACGCGGCCAGACCGAGCGCCACAAGCCCATGCTCGTCGGAGAGGCAGCGCCGTCGGGGCCGGGTGGTGGTAAAGTTTTGGCGAGCAGGGCTCGTCAATTCTTCGCGAGTGCCGAAGATGGTTCAGAATTTGTTCATCGTGGCTGGTAATCGCCGGGGACGTCCCCTCGCAGAGTAGCGCCTCCATAAGTTTCGCGAAATTCGCGTCTACGTTCACCTTGGCCACATACGCAACATCCGACGATTCCTGATACGCCCCTTTTGCATAACCGAATCGGCACATCGAGATGGTTCAATTCGGAAACATCGTGTTCAGTTCGGAACAGATGGGCCTGCCGAACCGCTCGCACGCACCCAAACTCGGCGTGCCTTTCCTTGACAATCCCCAGCGCGCGCTACGTCTACACCGTCGATTTCATGTCGATTTCCACCCGCGTGCCCATGGCCGACGCTCACGCAAAAACAATCCGTTAATGACGCTGACCCTGATCGAGGCCGAACTGGGTCAGCTTAATCGCGACCGTCGTATTCGTGGCCGCTTCCCGGGAAGTCTCAAAGTAGCGGCCGAGCGACCGATTCCCCGAGAGAAGATGAAAAAGACTTCGGAAGCATAAGCAAGTCACCTTTCGTCTACTGGCAGCCCAAGCGCATGCATCAGCGCCAACCCATTACTACCCGGCACGACGCCCGGCATCATCCGGTAGTCGAAACAAATCTTGCCCTCTTTGAGCGAGTCGGCAAAATGAACATGCCGAGCGCACGCAACCTCGGCCAGCGCCAGATCGTGCGTCGTCACCAAACCAATCGCACCCCGCTCCCGCAGACCGCGTAGAACCCCCTCGGCGCCGATCCGCCGGTCCCGCGAGTTGGTGCCACTCAACAACTCATCGAGCAAGAACAACGTCGGCTCGCCGGAATCCGCCATCGCGAGGATATCCCGCAGACGGGTGATTTCCGCAAAGAACCGCGAAGCCCCTTCCTGGAGCGAATCATGTGTAGAAATCGAAGCTCCCACCACGAGCCGCGACAGCCGAAGCCGCCGAGCGGCCACCGGAGCGCCCGCGTGAGCCATCACGACCGCCAGCCCCAGCGTCCGGAGAAACGTACTTTTGCCACTCATGTTCGAGCCGCTCACCAGAACGAACGGATCGGTATGAGAAACGGCCAAGCTATTGGCCACGGCGGTTTGCGGGTTCAGCAACGGATGGCGTAACCCCTCTCCCTCAAATGCGGGAGCCCCTTCCTCGGACCACTCCGGCCAAACAAAATCAGAGTTTTCGAAGGCAAACGTCGCC
>CANNLB010000490.1 GCA_947505565.1 Acidobacteriota bacterium
AAGGCTACGACTGGTTCGCCGGACTGTAGCGCCCTATATATAACCCTAAGGAGATACTCACATGAAAACGACTTATTTGAACCTGTTCCTCGCCCTTTCCCTGCTCGTCCCGGCCGCGATGGCCGATGACAAGAAAATGGATAAGATGGACGCCAAGAAAAAAGGCAAGAAGAGCAAGGACAAAATGGACAAGATGAAAAAGAACTAACTGACCGGTGGTCCCGCTATTTCTGTCGAGACCTCGGCTCTCGCTGAGGCCTCGAAAGATGGCATCGACTGTCTTTACTGCTGCGCCTCGGCGACCGGCAGCCATCCCTTTTGCGTCTGCTTCCCCCATTCCATTGCGTTTTTGCTCCGATAGGTTCCGCCACTGTGTTGCCGCCGCCCGCTCCCGATCTGCATGTTGTTCAACTTAGCGAAGATGTACTCTCCATCTCGCCATGCTCTTTGGTCAATGCAGCCGGTGAACCACAGCACGAAGCCGGGCCGCAAGACCTCATGTTCTGTGACTCCATATTCTCTGCAGGAGTAGGTTTGTGACGGCAGCCCGCCAACGCCAACACTGCGGCGAGCGCCAGCCCAGCCGCCCCGAGCAAAAAAACAGAATTCATCAATTAGTCCCAGTCCATTCGGATGAGCACCCAGACACCGGGAAGCAGCAGAATCAGGTTCAACACGGCCATCGCGATACCCAGCCTCGCCGGCCGTTCACCGCGAACAATCGCTGCTAGGACAACGCCCTCGCCAATCGCGCAGATCGCGGCCATTGCCACGGCTCCACGGAACAACCCGCCGATGCCGCTGACCATGTCCGACCCTTGCGGCGTCGCCCTCGATACTGCGATACACGCGAGAAAGCCCACGACCGGTGCCGCCGTGGCAATCCCATTCCAACTCATGGTCTCCTCGTCAGCACGGTTCATCTCCACTCAGGTAGGCGTGGAAGTTGACCCCAAACGATCACCCGGCGCGGCGATCTGAGGCGACGCGCCGAAACAATGGATTCCGCAAACTCACCGTGACTTCCAAGGACGGGGCTTCGGGCACCTCGTCTAACGAACAAACGGCGGCCGCAGCCGCCCCGTAATCCCCCCCGTCTCATTCACAAGCAGCAAATAATTCGCTTCCACCTTCGCAAACGTCTGCCGAGCCCCGCTCGGCCAGCGAATCTCCACATCGGCCGTTCTCACCGCGCCCAATCCAAAATGTAGCCGCCGATCGTTCACCGACAGATAGCTCGACTGGCTCAGCACCTCCTGCACCTGCACCCGCCCGCCATACCGCAATCTCACCTGCGCCCCAATCGCCGACCGATTCGACTTCGTCCCCGTCAGCAGAACCTTCAACCAATTCGCCGCCGGGTCCCCATCGTTCCGCAAAAGCGACACCGGCTCGTTCATATTCATAATCAAAATGTCTAAGTCACCATCGTTGTCAAAGTCGCCGAACGCGCAACCCCGGCTGCAGTGCGCGGCGGAAATCCCCGGCCCGGCCTCGTCAATCAACTCTTCGAATCCCCCATTCGGCAGCGCTCGAAAGATGATCCGCGGGTTCTTAAATGGATAGCTCGGCAGATTGGCTTCAATCTCCGGATAGACCGCCCCGGAAACGAAAAACAGATCCGGTCGTCCGTCGTTATCCAGGTCGACAATCCCCGCCCCCCAGCCGACGTACCGAGTCTCCACCCCCAACCCTGAGACCTTCGTCGTGTCGGTAAAGTTCCCCTGTCCGTCGTTCCGATACAGAATATGCGTGTCGTCCGAAAAGTGCGTTTTGAACAGATCCAGATGGCCGTCCTGGTTGTAGTCGCCTACGCCCAAGCCCATCCCCGCCTGCTCCATCCCGTCTTCGTTCACCGCCACCCCGCGGGGTAGTGCCTCCTCTTCAAACGTCCCGTCGCGCTTGTTGCGGAAGTACACGCTCGGAACCGAATCACACGCCGCGTATAGGTCCGGCCAGCCATCTTCGTCGAAGTCCGCAGCAATCGCGGTGAGGCCGTACGCCCGGGCGTCACCCAAACCGGCCACCTTGGTCACGTCGGAATAGACCCCCTTCCCATTATTCCGGAACAGGAAAAAGCGCCCTTGCGTCAATCCCCGCGGCCCGCAGTTCACCGGGATCCCTTTCCAGTTACAGTTCGGATTCTGCCCCGGTTTGGGGATCCGCTCCGGATCGAAATCGACGTAAGTAGACAGGAAAAGGTCCAAATGCCCGTCGCGGTTCGTATCCACAAACGTGCAACCCGTCGTCCAATGGCGCCCGGGCAGCACGAGCCCCGCCTCCGTCGTGACATCGGAAAACGTGCCGTCGCCGTTGTTGCGGTAAAGCACGTTCTGGCCCCAATACGATACGAAAATATCGTCTAACCCGTCGTTGTTATAGTCGGCGACCGCCACACCGCAAGCCCAGCCCTGACGAGCCAAACCAGCTTTGAGCGTGACATCGGTGAAGGTCCCATCCCGGTTGTTCTTGTATAGCCGATTGATCGCCTCCGGTGGGTTCGTTCCGAAGCGAGCCCCGGAGGGAATGAATAGGTCGAGCCAGCCGTCATTGTCGTAGTCGAGGAACGCCACCCCGGAGCCGGTCGTTTCGAGCAGGTAATCCTTACGCTCCACCCCGCCGTAAATCACGGGGGCGGTCAGCCCGGCCGCGGCGGCGACGTCGGTGAACCGGCTCTTAAAAGGCAGCCCGGACGGCTTGCCTTTCGGTTGCGGCTTCACGCCGCGCGAGGCTACACCTTGAAAAAAAAGAGCCAGAAGGTCGCGGCGGGAATATGGCACAGGCTTACTTCATCATGATCGATTCGTTGTTGGCTTGCCGCTGCAGCTTGGCTACCCGAGCGAAAGCCAGCTTCGCATCAGCCGGTCGGCCGACCGCCTGAGACGCCCGGGCCAACTGATAGTGCACCGGCGCTTCTTCCGGTACTCGCTTGGCCGCCGTTTCCAGCAGCGGCAGCGCTGCCTTGGTGTTGCCGAGCAGTACCTGGGCCTTGCCTAGATAATAGTGGGTTCCCCAGAGGTCCGGTGGCGCCGTCGTTACGTTTGTCCGCAGTGGAATCGCCGCCTTGGGGTCGTTCTCCTGCCCAAAGAGAGCACCGACAACATACTGCGACTCCACGTCGTTCGGGTTCTCCGCCAAAGCCCGCCGCAAGGCGGCCACCGCTTCAGCGAATCGGCGCAGGCTGATCAGCGTCTTGCCGGTTTCGAGCTGATTGCCCGACTGCACAAAGCTCGCCAGCGCCTTATTGAACAGCCCCGCGTCGTACCAGACCCGACCTTCCGAATAATCCGCTTGGACCTCCGGCAACACCGCATAAAGCTTGGCCAGAGTCGCCTCGGCGCGTGGTATCTCCTTCTGTTTCACATACGCCACTGAGAGAAAATGATAGACCGCCGGAGTCGGTGCCAACTGTTCGAGCGCCGCTGTGGCCGCCGCAACCTCTTGGCAAATCGCATGGAGTTCGCTCGCTTGCGGCGTCGATAGTTGGGCAAACAGCGGCTTGGCGCTCGCGCAGTCGTCGAGCTTCAGATGAGCTAGGCCTAGGTTGAGGAGTAAGCCGGGTTCGCTCGGGGCCAAGCCCAGGGCGCGCTGATAGGTATCGATCGCGAGAGCAGGTCTGTTTTGGCGGGAGTAAAGTACGCCGAGGTTGCCGAGCGCCCCCAAGTTATGGGGTTTGCGCCGGAGAACTTCGCGAAAACCAGCCTCGGCTTCGGGCAGTCGATTGGCCTGTAATGCCTGAGCGGCATCAGCGAAAACTTGAGGGGTTGTCTGGCCCTGCCACAACAGCA
>CANNLB010000491.1 GCA_947505565.1 Acidobacteriota bacterium
TCGGATACGGTGGCGTTTGAAAAGGTTCCGGCGGCGGATATGCCGGTGCACGTCCATCTGCTCTTCGAAAAGGGGATCCATCTCATTGAGGCGCTCCAGCTCGAAGAGTTGGCGGAGGCGGGGGTGAAAGAGTTCCTGTTTGTCGGCGCGCCGTTGAAGTTGGAGGGGGCGACAGGGGCACCGATGCGTCCACTCGCCATTTTGTAACCTCGGCGTCGTGCCGAGCATCCAATAGGGTATGGGGAAGCCAACAATTACCGAGACCGAGCAGGGCCAGTACACGGGCTTAACGGGCCCAAAGATTCGCTGCCCTTTGTGCGCTTGGGAGCCGCAGGCTTCCGATACCTGGGCGTGCACGTGTGGACACGCGTGGCATACGTTCGATACCGGCGGCGTTTGTCCGGCTTGCATTCAGGAATGGACGTCTACCGAATGCTTGTCTTGTCACGGCTGGTCGGCCCATTCTGCTTGGTACGAGTACTAGTCAACAAATCGTAACTCGCATTTGATATTGTCTCTTCATGCGAGCTCTACTTCGATTGCTGTTATTGACGACGGCTGCTTACGCCCAGGAGTTTCGGGCAGTGATTTCCGGAGACGTAAATGATGCGTCGGGCGCGTCGATCCCGGGCGTGCGTGTTACGGCGCAAAGCGTGGATAGAAAGGTCGAGTATGCAGCCGTGACCAACGAGTCCGGTCGGTACGTGACCCCTTTCCTGCCGCCGGGTGCGTATGCGATCCGGTTTGAGAAAGACGGCTTTCGGCCGTTACTCCGGGAAGGGCTTCAATTGAGCGCGGTGGACCGCGTGAATCTGAATGTGCAGATGCAGGTAGGTTCGCTATCGGAGCGGGTGACCGTCACCGCCGCGTCCCCTTTGCTGCAGACGGAAACGGCGGTTCGATCGGGAACGATTGATCAGAAGCTGATCGCCGATATGTCGACGGCGGGACGAAACCTGTTTCAATTCCAGTACACCCTGCCCGGCGTGACGAAGACGAGTAACTACTGGGGCAACTTCGAACTCTACGCCTTCGGCAACATGAACAGTGTTTCGATCAACGGCGGACGGAGCGGAGAAAACGAAGTCTTGCTCGATGGCCTGACTTCCACCCGTGGGAACCGGGGGGCTTCCTTTGCGCCCGCCTTGCAGGCGATCGAAGAAGTGAACGTGATTACCAATACTTACGACGCCCAGTACGGCCGGGTAGGCGGAGGGACGACCTCGATTAATATCCGAAGCGGAACGAACCAGTTTCACGGGGAACTTTTTGAATTCTTCAAGAACGAGAAGTTGGTCTCAAACGGCTATTCACGGAACTCAGTGGGGATCCGGAAGCCAGCTTACAAGAACAACACGTTCGGCTTTCGAGTGGATGGACCCGTCCTCGTTCCGAAGATGTTCAACGGCAAAAACAAGCTGTTCTGGATGTTGTCGCTGGAAGGGTTGCGGGAGCGAAATCCGCAGACGCAGCTCTGGACCGTGCCGACGGCTGCACAAAAAACCGGTGATTTCTCCCGGCTGGTGACGAACGCAAACCAGCAGATAGCGATTTTCGATCCCTTGACTTCGCCGCGCGTCCCGTTTGCGGGGAACGCGATTCCGCGGAACCGGATCAACCCGGTGGCGGCAAAGACGATCGACTTTTATCCAGCACCGAATCGGATCAGCGAGAGCCCCGACGGACAAAACAACTACCTGTTCGTGAACAGCTCCCGGAATGATTACGACCAGTGGCTGGGCAAGATGGACTGGTCGGCGTCGGACCGGAGCCGAGTGAGCTTCCGGTATGGGCAGACGCCGTGGAACAATTTTGCGCGCGTGCAGTGGGGAACGAACGCGGCGGAGCCATCGACGGAAGCTCCGTCGACGCGGATTTCGCGGAACTGGGGAGCGGATTGGACGTATACCCTGAGCCCGACCATGGTGTTCAACTTGCGCGGTGGCTTGGCGCGATACGAAGGGTTCTCAGGGAATATCTTCGGCCGGGACTTTAATCCGACCGAGTTGGGCCTGCCGGAACGGTTGGTGAGCCAGTTCGATGTGCGCCAGTTTCCGCGTTTTAACTTTACAGGGAATAATATCTCGCCGCTCGGTTCGACGCGGACGGCGAATTACGAAGCGACCGATACCTACTCCGTACAGCCGAATCTGACGGTGATTCGCGGACGGCAGACATGGAAGATGGGGGCGGAGTTGCGACGGTACAACGCGAATACCCATAACCCCGGCGCCTCCAGCGGCACGTTCAACTTTGGACGGAATTGGACCCAGCGGAACGCGCAGCAGGCGGACGCGACGAGCGGGAATGAACTGGCTACGTTCCTGATTGGGGCGATCACATCCGGGACCGTAGAGAAAAACGTGTGGCCGGCGTATCGAAACGACTACGCGGCGTTCTTCTTCCAAGATGATTGGAAGATCACGAAGACGCTGACCTTGAACTTCGGTCTCCGGTGGGACTATGAAAGTCCGATCGTCGAGCGCTTCAATCGCCAGGTGCGAGGCTTTGCTTCCGACCAGGCGAGCCCGCTGCAAAGCCGGGTGAACGGATTAACGCTGAAGGGCGGATTGCTCTACGCCGGCACGAGCGGCGCGGCGCGGGAGGCGTTCACGCGGGATCTGAACAATTGGCAACCCCGCATTGGACTGGCATGGCAGTTCTTGCCGAAATGGGTGTTTCGCGGAGGCTACGGGTTGAGCTATCTGGGGCAGAACGCGGCGGGGCCGGATACGGGGTTCAGCCAGCCGACGACGGTGATTGCAAGCACGGATAACAACCTGACGCCAGCGAGTTTTCTGAACGATCCGTTCCCTCAGGCCTTGTTTCCGAGCGGCCTCTTACAACCAATCGGTTCGAGCCAAGGCTTGTCGACAAACTTAGGGTTGGGCGTGGCGGCGCAATACCTGGACCGCCCGATGCCTTATTCCCAGCAGTTTTCGGCCGGTTTTCAACGCACGATTGGGAATACTTGGTTGACTGACGTAAGTTACTCGGGCAATTTGTCGAAGAAGTTACCGGTGAATCTGGCGCAGAACTTTATTCCGGGCACCGATTTGACGCGGTTGCCGGTGGGAGAGCGCCCAGCGTTCTTTAATGGACAGGTGCCCAATCCGCTGGCTGGGTTGTTGCCGGGCTCGGCCATCAACGGTGCCACGGTGCCGCGGTCGGCGTTGCTGAACCCGTATCCGCACTTTAGCCAAGTGACGTTGACCAATGTACCGGTGGGAAGCCAGAGCTACCATTCGCTGCAGTCGCGGGCGTCGCGCCGGTTCGCCAACGGGTTGGCTTCGACGCTGTCCTACACGTGGTCGAAGACGCTCGAACGGGTTTCGATCTTGAACGCGCAAGATGTGAACGTGACGAACCTCCTAGGCTCCGGCCTCGAACAGCGCCTACTGAATTTCGATATTCCGCACACGTTTACCGCCCTGGTGGCCTATGAGTTGCCGTTCGGCAAGGGCCGAAAGTTCATGAGCGGGGCGCACGGGGTGACGCAGGCGGTCCTCGGCGGGTGGGGCTTGAACGTCCAATATATGACTCGGAGCGGGGTGCCGTTTGACTTCCCGAACGCCGGTCCGCTGGCGGCGCGGAGTGCGCAATTGAGTGGTTCGCAGCGGGATAGTTTGGCGGTGACGGCGGGTCGGTCGAGTTTCAATCCGTTCTTTGATAAATACTTCGACACGACGTTGTTTCCGCGGTCGGCGCAGGCTCCGTTTACGCTGCGGGACTTCCCGACGCGGTTCCCGGACGTGCGAAGCCCGCACCTCGAGAGCT
>CANNLB010000492.1 GCA_947505565.1 Acidobacteriota bacterium
CCCCCGCCGGCCAGGAAAATACAAACGGAGTCTGCACCCCGCCCGCGTACGGCCACAGCTTATACATCTGGAACGGTGTATTCGATACCGCGGCCCAAGGCCGCGGATACAGCGGCTGCGTCGTCGGCGTCCCCATCTCCTCCCGCCGCTCATACATCTCGTGGACCGTCGTCCGATCCCCATAGGGCTTCAGAAACCCGCCCTTGGTCCCCGCCTCCGGTGCCCCGCCGTTGTCCGACATCAGGAAGATAGCCGTGTTCTCAAACAGCTTCTGCTCCTTCAAGTAACTCACCACCCGCCCAATCTGCTCGTCCGTATGCTCCAGAAAGCCCGCATAAGCGGCCATGAACCGCGTGTTCACCGCCCGCTCCTCGTCGCTCAATGCGCTCCACGCCGGGTCCCCCGCGTTGCGCCCGGGCAGCTTCGTCCCCGCCGGAATCACCCCTAGTGCAAGCTGCCGCTCATACCGTTCCTGCCTTATCGCATCCCACCCCTTCGCGAACGTAGCCACGTACTTGTCCGTATACCGCCTCGGCACCTGCACCGGCGCATGAGTCGCCCCAAACGCTACATACAGGAAGAACGGCTTCGCCCGGTCCGCCGCCAAGTGCTCCCCCATCATCGCGATCGACTGGTCCACGATGTCCTCGGAAAAGTGATAGTCCGGCTTGCTCGGCCGCGCCACCACATGGTTGTCCTCAAACAAGTCCGGCCGATACTGGTCCGTCCATCCCGACAGGAACCCGTACCACCGGTCGAACCCCTTCTGCAGCGGCCAATGCGTCCGCGCCCCGGAAGCCTTCATGTCCGCCCCCGGCACCAAATGCCACTTCCCCACCCCATACGTACTGTAGCCGTTCGCCCCCAGGATCTGCGCCGCCGTCGCGGCCGCCGGGGTCACCCGCCCCCGCGAATGCGCATAGCCCTGGTCCTCCCCCGCCAACTCTTTCATCCCCACCGCGTGGCTATTCCGCCCCGTCAACAGAGCCGCCCGCGTCGGCGAACAGATCGCCTTACAGTGGAAGTTGTTGTACTGCAACCCGCCCGCCGCCAGCGCGTCCATATGCGGCGTCGCCACCTCGGACCCGTAGCAGTGCAGGTCCGAAAACCCCGTATCGTCCAGCAGAATGTAGACGATGTGCGGGCTCCCTGCCCGCGCCTTCGGCGCCTGAATAGGCGGCAGCGAACCGCAAGCCTCCTGCGCGGAGCCCCTCCCCGCCATCAACATCATCCCCAACAGCTGTCTACGAGTGGTGTACATTCCCTTATCTACTCTCAGTTACCATATCCCTTACCATGCTCCGCCTGCTAATTTTTCTTCTCCCCGCCCTCCTCCTCGCCCAACCCGCCGCCGACCTCGATTTCACGAGCCCCATCGGCGACCTCCGAGATCTCCCCCAGGCCCTGACTCAACTGCTCATCGCCGACGCCAACCGCCATCTCGCCGTCCGCCCAGTCATCAACTCCCCCGCCGCTCTCCAAGCCCGCGCCGCCCAAGTCCGCCGCCAGATCCTCCAGAACATCGGCGGCCTCCCCGCCCAAACGCCCCTCCACGCCCGCACCGTCGCCACCCTCCAACGCGGCAAGTACCGCATCGAAAAGGTCATCTTCGAAAGCCAGCCCCGCTTCTACGTCACCGCCAATCTCTACATCCCCAACCAACTCTCCGGCCCCGCGCCCGCCATCCTCTTTCCCCTCGGTCACGAAGCCGGCGGCAAAGCCCACTACGCCTGGCAGATCGCCCTCGGCTCCTTCGCTTCCAAAGGCTTCGTCGCCCTCGCCTGGGACCCCGTCGGCCACGGCGAACGCTCACAGTTCTTCGACCCCGACACCCGGACCTCCAAGCTCGTCCGCTCCACCACCGAGCACTCCATGCTCGGTGCCCAAACCCTCCTCACCGGCGACAATATCGCCCGCTACATGATCCACGACGGCATCCGCGCCCTCGACTATCTCGCCGCCCGCCCCGAAGTCGACCCCAACCGCATCGGCGTCACCGGCAACTCTGGCGGCGGCACCCTCACGGCCTATCTCGCCGCCGTCGACGACCGCCTCAAAGTCGCCGCCCCGAGCTGCTACATCACCTCCGCCAAGTCCCTGCTCACCCAGCTCGGTCCTCAGGACGCCGAACAAAACCTCCCCCCTTGGATCAGCGCCGGCTTCGACTTCCCCGACTTCCTCTACGCCTTCAACGGCAAGCCCTACCTCATCCTCTCCGCCCTCCGCGACTTCTTCCCCATCGGCGGAGCCCGCGCCACCTACGCGGAAGCCCTCCGCGTCTACGACCAACTCGGCCAAGCCAACAAGCTCAGCATGGTCGAAGCCGACGACGGCCACGGGTACACGAAGCCCCGTCGACTCGCCGCCTACGCCTGGTTCTCCCGCTGGCTCGCGAAGCGCGAAGACGACGGCACCGAACCCGACATCCAACTCGCGACCGAAGAAGAGCTCCAATGCACCACCACCGGCCAGGTCCAAACCTCCCTCGCCGGCGAAACCGTCTTCTCTCTGAACAAGGCCCGCATCATCCCCCGGCCCGCTCTCACCGCCGCCCAAGTCCTCGCCAAAGCCCGCGAACTCACCGCCTACAACCCCGCCTCCAACCCGCCGAAAGTCACTCCCTACGGAGCCCTCTCCCGCCCCACGTACCGCCTCGAAAAACTCACTTATGAAAGCGAGCCCGGCATCCAGATCCCCGCCGTCCTCGCCGTCCCCCACGCCTTCAAACCCGGCGGCCCCACCGTCCTCCTCGCCGACTGCAACGGCAAGTCCGCCGCCGCCGCCCGCCTCGACCAACTCGCCCAAGCCGGCACCCGCGTCCTCTCCATCGATCTCCGCGGCTGCGGCGAACTCACGCCCAAAGGTCCCCGCGGCATCGACCCCTGGCTCGGCGATAGCCGTAACATCGCCGCCGCCCTCCTCCTCGGGCGCTCCATGCTCGGCATGCGAATGCGCGACCTCACCGCCGGCCTCGACCTTCTCGCCGCCCCGCAAGTCACCGCCATCGGCATCGGCCATGCCAGCCTCCCCGTCCTCTTCGCAACCGCCCTAGACCCGCGCATTACCGCCGCCGAACTCGATGGTCTACTCAAGTCGTACCAATCCGTCGTCGAAACGCCACTCCACCGCCGCGCCTTCGAACACGTCCTCCCCGGCGTCCTCCGCCACTTCGACATCGCCGACGTCGTCAAAGCCATCGCCCCCCGGCCGGTCACCATCGTCCGTCCGGTCGACCCCATGGGACAGCCGTGATAGCATACGCGAATGTCCCGCCACGCCGGAGTCGTCCGGACCACGCATTGGCTCACGACGCTCTGCTTCTTCGCCCTCCTCGTCAGCGGCGGAGAGATCGTCATCTCGCACCCCCGTTTCTACTGGGGTGAGGATGGCAACGTTCTCATGCCCGCCCTCTTCAGCCTCCCCATCCCCGCCTCCCGGAGCGCCGTCCAAACCGGCTATAACTACGTCCTTAAAGACCAAAACGGCTGGAGCCGCTACCTTCACTTCCAAACCGGCTGGATCATGGTCGCCACCGGCTTGCTTTACGTTGGCTACGGCTGGCGCTCCCGCCACTTCCGCCAGAACTTACTCAGTCCCTCGTCCTATAACCCCCTCCAGCGCGCCACTTATCTCACCGTCATCTTCCTCCTCTTCCCCGCCATGATCTGGACCGGTCTCGCCATGTCCCCCGCCTTCACCGGCGCGTTCCCCTTCATCGTCGACGGGCTCGGCGGCTTCCAATCCGCCCGCACCCTTCACTT
>CANNLB010000493.1 GCA_947505565.1 Acidobacteriota bacterium
TCGTGATGGTGAATCCGGGACGCCATCATTCTCGGCATCGATGCTTGGGGCACAGATTCAGGGCGCTCAGACAAACGACGCGGTATTGGCGGCACTCACCCGGGAGCATGGGGCGACGCTGGCATCCACGGACGCGGGTTTTTGCCGCTTCCCTTCCCTGTCGTGGATCAATCCGTTGGGTTGAGAAGCCAGAAGTTGGATTTGCCCCATGGCTGGCAATTTGCGGCAGCGGCAAACCGAGCACGCGGGGCTGACACCGGAAGCGCCCGCCGAGGGCAAACTCCGCCGATCGGGTCGTCCGGGCGCTGGCCAGACCCGCCTTCGGGCAGTTCCTGTTCGACGTTCGCAAATCTGCGCACTGGTGCGGTCAGCGACGCCGGGATATCTCATTGCGGCCGATCAGAGCCGAACCGACCCCTCGGAGGACGTCGTAGAGGCTGTCGAGCGGACGGCAGGAAGTATGCCACAGCTCTGGAGAGAATGTTCGCGAGGGCGGGCCAGTTCCTCTATTCATTGACCGATGCCCCGGAATCTTGACGTCACTGGCAAATCGCTGTTCCTTCGTTCGACAGAGATATTTTTCCGCCAGCTTTTCCGACAGATTGTCTCTTGGCAGAATGTGGAGCAGCCGACGGTATCGAACCGTCGGGCCGACCTGCTGGCCCGGCATGGAGATGGTTTCCTTCGTCACCTTGAGATTCAGCTCTATACCGATTCCGTTTCGGATGGCGAATACTCCATTGGCTTTTTTCGCCTGTTGAACGAGCACGTCATCCAGATTCTACTGTCCGTAGGCCGGGATCCACTGCGCATGCCCCTGGCGTTCGAGACACCCTTTCACCGACTAGTAGCGAGCGCGAGCAGAAACATTAGATTTTAGGGAAGTTAACTATTCGCAGGAGAGAGAGGCTTGCGGTAAGCTTTCTATTGGAAAGTTAACTTATGCGGCTCTTGCTTGGCTTGGTTTCGCTGGTCGCCTTTGGCGCGCCTACGTTTGAGACGGACGTGATGCCGATCTTCAAGGCGAAGTGTTTGGCATGTCACGGGGCGGGATCGCCACAGGGCAAGCTGGATCTGCGGACACCGGAAGGGGTGTTGCAGGGCGGGGCGTCGGGAGCGTCCGTGGTGCCGGGGGCGGCGGCGAAGAGCCTGTTAATGGATAAAGTCGTGACGGGCCAGATGCCTCCTGGGAAGGTCAAGATGACCGACGCGGAGATGGACCAGGTGCGGGCGTGGATTGATAAGGGCTTGCAGGCGCCGGTGAAGGTGGCGGCGGTGACCGAGCACGAGGTGCGGGGGATTCTCCAGGCGCGGTGTGTGACTTGCCACGGCGGGTTGAAGCAGATGGGCGGATTGGACTTGCGGACGGTGGAGAGCCGGTTGAAGGGCGGGAAGTCGGGCCCGGCGCTGGTGCCGGGGAAGCCGGACGAGAGCCTGATGCTGAAGCGGATTGTGAGTGGGGAGATGCCGCCGGACAAGATGGCGAAGGAGTTGGCGGTGGAGTTGGTGACGGACGGGGAGACGGAGAAGTTGCGGGCTTGGATTGCTTCCGGCGCGCCGGGGGCGGTGCCGGTGGGGGCGACGCCGGACGCGGTGGTGACGGCGAAGGATCGGCAGTTTTGGAGTTTGCAGCCGCCGGTGCGGCCGACGGTGCCGGGCGGGGCGAAGCATCCGATTGATGCCTTTTTACTTGAGAAATTGAAGGGCAAGGGGTTGGGGTATAGCAAGAGGACGGATCGGCTGGCGCTGCTGCGGCGGGCGCATTTGGATTTGACAGGGATTCCGCCGACACCGGCGGAGGTGGACGCTTATTTCAAAGACAGTTCGCCGGAGGCTTATCCGAAGTTAGTCGATCGGTTGTTAGCTTCGCCTCGGTATGGGGAGCGGTGGGGGCAGCATTGGCTGGACCTGGCGGGGTATGCGGATTCCGAGGGTTTTGGGCAGGACGATGGGGTGCGGCGGTATGCGTGGCGGTACCGGGATTATGTGATTCGATCGCTGAACGCGGACAAGCCGTATTCGTTGTTTTTGACCGAGCAGTTGGCGGGCGATGAGATGTCCGACGATTGGAAGAAGGCCAAGGGCGTGGCGTCGCCGGAGATGCTGGACCGGTTGGCGGCGACAGGATTTTTGCGGACGACACCGGACCCGACGAACTCGGCGGAGCGGGGATTGCTGGGCGAACGGATGAACATTGTGGCGGATGAGGTGGAGGTGCTTTCGTCGTCGGTGATGGGGCTGACGATGGGGTGTGCGCGGTGCCACAACCATAAGTACGACCCGATTCCACAGCGGGATTATTATCGACTGAGCGCGATTTTGCAGGGGGCTTACGACCCCTACGAATGGAAGACGCCGAATAAGCGAGAGCTGGATTTGGCGCTGGAGAGCGAGCGGAAAGAGGTGGCGGAGTGGAATGCGCCGCTGGAAGGCGAGCAGGCGAAATTGAAAGAGGCGCTGGAGAAGGCGAGGGCTCCGTTTCGGCAGCAGGGCGACGCGAAGATGAGTGACGCGGATTTGGCGAAGAAGTTTCCGGAGTTGGCGGAGATTACGCGACCGATGGAACGGGACTTGCAGGCGGTGCGGCAGAAGATGAAGCAGAAGCCGCATGTGCGGGTGTTGATGGACAATGAGCAGCCGTCGCAAGCTTATCTGTTGCGGCGGGGGGATCCGGTGGGTTTTGCCGACCCGGTGGAACCGGTGACGCCGATGTTGCTGGAGCATCCGGCGCTGGCGCCTTACAAGGTTGAGAAGCCTTTTGAGGGAACGAGCGGGCGGCGGTTGGCGCTTGCGAAATGGATGACGCAGCCGCACCATCCGTTGACGAGTCGGGTGGCCGTGAACCAGTTGTGGATGCGTCATTTTGGGCGGGGGATTGTGGCGAGTGTCGCGAATTTTGGGCGGTCCGGCGTGCTGCCGTCACATCCGGAGTTGCTCGATTGGCTGGCGACAGAGTTTATCGCGAGCGGTTGGAGCATGAAGCAAATGCACCGGTTGATGATGACTTCCGAGGCTTATCAGCAGAGTTCGGCGGTGGATGAGGCGCTGACGGCGAAAGACCCGGAGAACGTGCTGCTGAGCCGGATGCCACTGCGGCGGATGGACGCGGAGACGTTGTATGACTCGCTGCTGACGGCGGCGGGGCGGTTGGATACGACGGCGTTCGGGCCGCCGACGGATGTGGACATTCGGGCGGATAAAGAAGTGACCGTGAAGGCGACCAAGGCGGGCTTGCGGCGGAGCATTTACGTGCTGCATCGGCGGCAGACGCCGGTTTCGCTGATGGATGCGTTTGACCAGCCTTCGATGACGCCGAACTGCACGGAGCGGCGGCAATCGAACGTAGCGACACAGGCGCTGCATTTGATGAACGGGTCAATGGCTTGGGAACTGTCGAAGTTTATGGCTGGACGGGTGATCGACGAGGCGGACGGGGATCGAGAGCGAGAGGTGGAGCTTGTGTATCTGCGGGCTTACGGGCGGCGACCGAATGCGGCGGAAGCGAAGTTGGGATTGGAGACGATTGCGGCGTTTCGAGAGAAGTGGCCGATGCGTTTAGAGAATGACAACAGCGAGGCTCCGCGGGCGGCGAATGCGAAGTGGTTGGCGGTGGCGAACTACTGCCACGCGATTTTGAACTCGGCAGAATTTAGCTTCATCGATTAAGGAACAGGACATGAAGACACGACGCGATTTCTTTTCATCGGTGGCGAATGGGCTGCATGGGGCGGCGCTGGCGGGGTTGCTGGGGCG
>CANNLB010000494.1 GCA_947505565.1 Acidobacteriota bacterium
ACTCCGACATTCGTCGGAGATTGCGGTCCATGATGTCGAGATCAATGATGAGAGCGGGGGTATCGAGTTCCGAGATATGCATTAGTTTTTAAACCGTACGGCGAACTTTCCTGCGGGTCCGCGGTAGAACAACTCCAAATCCTTTGCTTTTTGTTTGCCGTCGAAGCCGAAATAGAGCAAACCGCTGAACGGCTTCACGGTTTTGCCTTCCGGGAATACTTTCTCGCGGAGCGTGGCGAGAACCGGATCTTCCTTCGAGTCCGTCATACCCTCTTTCTTTTCCTTTTCGGGGGCTTTGGGTTCGGCGGTCGCTTCGCCGCCCTTCTTCTTCCGGGTGGGGATCGACATGCCGCCGATGCGTGGTCCGGTGGGATTGTTGCCAACGTAGGTGACGCTCGCCTCGGGCACGTTGACGACCAGAGCGCCGCGCCCGGCGAGTTGGGTCGGATGAAAGGGCGGCGACCGTTGCGCATCCTTCGTGGAGAAAAGCTGAAAGTGCTCCCGTTGGATGTCGAGCGGTTCGTCGCCCAATGGGGTGACGGTCAATTCGACGACGATCACCGAGCCGTCGAAATCACTGCCGAGCAGACGTTGGACGTCGGCACGGTCCGGGTAGACGGTGGCTTTGATCTGAATCCGATCGTCTTCGTAGACCCCGGCCGGAAACTTCCGCTCCGCCGCGCCCAGGCGCAGGACCAGCGCCAATGCCAAAATGCTCAGCCGCATGGGGCAATTATACGCTCAAACTCGTTCGATTCCGGTCGAGAAGGTAAATTGTGAGCGCGTTTCTAACAAATGCCGAATCCATCCTGGCGACCGCCGAGAGCAATCCCGACGGCACGAACTGGACGATTCTCACGGGTGCGCCCGGGGGCATTCGGATGATCGCGAACTCGGACTGGCCGCTCGATTCGCTGCAGGCCGATAGCGGGGCGGACGCGGTGTACCGCATCCACCGGCATGCGGGTCAGGTGACGGTGGAAGGTCGCTCGGCCCGGCAGTCCTGTGCGCTCCGCTCGGACGCTCCGGCTCAGGTCGCCCGGTTCCTGCTGGGTTCGACGATCGCAACCAGCTAATGTGCTTAATCAAGGTAAATCGCGTTTTTTGCAGGGCTTGCCGGAGGCGGTAGAATAGAGTCATATGAAGATTCGTTTGGTTTGCGCCCTCGTTCTCGGCTCCGTCGGCTTATTCGCTCAGACGGCGACTGGCCCGACGGTTCGGTTCAATACATCGTTGGGCGAAATCGACGTGCTGCTTCTGCCTGGCAGCGCGCCGGCGACGGTGCAGAACTTTCTGAACTACGTGAACAAAGGTACCTTCAACAACTCCGTTTTCCACCGCTCCGTGCCTGGGTTCATCATCCAGGGCGGCGGCTTCGGCTTTAGCGGGGGTAGCTTCCGGGCTCTGCCGGCCGATCCGCCCGTTAGAAACGAATTTCGAACGTCGAACTCGCGCGGCACCATCGCCATGGCCAAACTGGGCAACAACCCGAACAGTGCGACCAACCAATGGTTCTTCAACCTCGCCGACAACTCGGGGAACCTCAACAACCAGAATGGGGGCTTCACGGTGTTCGGTCGCGTGGTCAATGGCATCGCCAATATGGACCGTATCGCCGCAACGCCCGTTTACCGTTTGAACGCGAATGATTTGACCGATATTCCGCTGCTGAACTACCGCTCCGGCCAGACACCCACCGATGCCAACGTCGTCTTCGTCCGTTCGATCACCATTCTCGACGAGACCCCGGTACCGGTGATCTCGGCGGGTGGCATCGTTTCAGCGGGTAACTTCGGCGGCTTTCCCTATGCCGCTCCGGGCTCGTTTATCGAGATCTACGGCACGAATCTGGCGGGCGATGTCAGCCGGGGATGGACGACCTCGGACTTCGTGGCGGGGGCCGCGCCGACGACGCTCGAGAACGTCAGCGTGACCGTGAACGGTCGCCCGGCGTTTGTTAATTTCGTAAGCAAAGCCCAGCTCAACGTGCAACTCCCGGGCGATCTGCCCACCGGGAGCGCGGCGCCGATCGTCGTCACTTATCGGAACCAAGCAAGCGCAGCTTTTTCCCTTGAAATGCGTCCGTTCGCCGCGGGTCTACTCGCGCCGCCCAGCTTTATGGTGGGCGATAAGCAGTTCGTGGCGAGCGTCCACTCCGCCGATGGCACGTTTGTGCGCGCCGATTCGCCGGCCCGTCCGAACGAAATTCTGCTATTTTATGGCGTCGGGTTCGGCCCGGTGAATCCGATCACGGTGCCGATTGCGGGCCGGGTGGTGGAAGCGGCGGCGACGATCACCGCGCCGGTCGAGTTTGCCTTCGGGGAGACGAACGGCGAAGTGATTTATGGTGGTTTGGCGGGCGGTTTGGTGGGCGTCTATCAGTTCAACGTACGGGTTCCCGCGGATGCCGTCGGCGACTTGGCGCTGAAGGTTTCGGTGAACGGGCAACCGATCGACCAGAATCTTTTCATCGCCACGCAACCGGCGCCCTAAGCTCATAAAGCACACCGCCGCCTCGTTCCTTCTTCGACGACTTTACTGGAGCGGATTTATCTCCGGCCTCCGCCATCTGCCCGTCGGCCGCTCCACGGGTGGTAGACGCCGAACCGACCTGCGCATTGCAACGGTGGCCCCCCGGTCCCATTCTCCACTGAAGGTTGCCGATGCATCCACCGATCTTCGCGTCCGAGATCGAGGGCCACCCTCTCTCTCCGCCGGAGCCAAGTTGGTGGCGGCACGGCGCAATTCAGCACCGGCCCCAGCGACCTGCGACTTCGGCGGCGCCGACGGCTCGGGATCGATCGTTTTTCGCCACCCGCCCTTTTTCGCCGGCGCGGGAGGGGCGGCGTCTCGGAGGCGGGAGCCGGTCCTTTCTCCGACGGCTCAACCGGAGCAGGTTTATCGCTGGCCTCCGCCATCCGCCCGGCGGCCGCTCCACGGGTGGTAGACGCCGAACCGGCCTGCGCGTTTCAACGGTGGCCCGCCGGTCCCATTCCCTACTGAAGGGCCGCCGTGTCTGTCCGCCGGAGCCAAATCGGTGGCAAGATGGAGCAACCCGGTACCGGCACACGGCCCCCAGCGGCCTACGGCTTCGGCGGGGCCGGCGGTTCGGGATCGGTCACTTTTCGCCATCCGCCCTTTTTCGCCGGCGCGGGGGGCGGCGTCTCGGAGGCGGGAGCCGGTTCCTTTGCCGTCGGCTCAACCGGAGCCGGTTTGTCTCCCGCCTCCGCCTTTCGCCATCCGCCCGTCGGCCGCTCCACACTCGGTTGCTCTACGACTACGGGTGATGCAGGCTTTTCGGCTGAACCGACCTGCGGGTTTGGACCGCGGCCACCTCCGGTTCCATCGCCCGCCGGACGGCGCCGATACACCGGCCGATCTTCCCTATTCACCGCCGGTTCGGTCTTCGCGTCCGAGATCACCGTAACATTCGGGTCACTGTGGCTATCCGCCGGGGCCAGGTAAGTCGGCCGATGGCGCAATTCGGCCCCGGCATACCGTTGTGCCGCCGGACCGGTCAAGGCGACGCTCACACGCCGCTCCTGGCCCTGCCGCGCGCCGGTCGGCAGGTTGAAGTACAACGCATACCTCTGCCGTAAACGCGATAGCGTCGTCTCCAACGCGGAAGCATCGTCCACCTGGTAACTGTCGCCGCCGGAGGCCCGGGCGATCTCCGCCGTCCCGGCCGAACGGGTCCGCCCGACGCTCACCCCGCCGCCTCCTCCTCCGCCCGGAT
>CANNLB010000495.1 GCA_947505565.1 Acidobacteriota bacterium
GGGCTTGGTACCGTTTCTGTTTGCAACGGGCCCGGGTTCGGGGGTGCAGCGGCCCTTGGGCTATCGTCGTCATTGGCGGTCTACTGACCTCCACTGCGCTGACTCTGCTCGTGGCGTCGGCTCTTCAGGGGTTTTTTTGATGTTATTCCGGGGAGTTTTCAACGGCGCGTGCCGGATGAGTCGGTGGTGGCGGAAGCGCCCGTTGCATAGTTCAGGCTGATCGCGGGGCTATGCGGCAGGATTCGGTTATGTCGCCGAGAGGCTGGGCGGCGCTGTTGGTGTTGACGGCGGTTGCCGGCGGTGATGATGAAGCCGGGTCTTGGGGAACGGATGTTACCGGTGCATGAGGGTTTGATTGGCGGGAAGTGATGACGTTCGACGGGACCACGTATGCAAAATATTTTAAGAGTGCTCCGGCGGGGGGCTAGGTCGTGTTGGCGGAAGAGCGGTTTAAGAAGCAGGGCGGCGGGTGCAGGCGGGGGCGAAAAACCTAAGAGCATCTGGTTGGGAAGGGTGAGTTCCCAACCAGGGTCATTTTCGTTGCTTTAAAAGTTCAGGCGGAGCATGAACTGGAGTTGGCGCGAAGTGCCGGTGCCGGTGGCTCCGTCGTTCGCGGTGGTGAGGATGCGGCCGATGGTGGGCGTCGAGATGTTGCTAACCGGGTTGCCGAACTGAGCGCGGTTGAACAGGTTGAACATCTCAGTGCGGAAATCGAGCGCGAAGCGTTCGGTGATGCGGAACTGCTTGGCTATACCGAGGTCAGCTTGCCAGAGGCCGGGACCCCGGAAGCGGTTGCGGCCGGAGTTCCCGTAGGTGCCGGCGGCGGGGATGCCGAAGGCGGCCGGGTTCAGCCACAGGTTGGCGGTGGGGTTTGAAACATAAGGGTCTCCGCCGAGGTAGTTAGCGCGCTGGGTTTGGGTTTGGCCGGACGGGACGACGGTGGCCGCGCGGTTGACGAGGACCGTGAACGGGCGCCCGGTGCGCGTCGTGAAGATGCCGCTGAGGTCCCAGCCTCCGTACCAGCGCTTACGGGCGAAGGGAAGCTGGTAGACGGTGTTGGCGGTGAAAGTGTGTCGGATGTCATAATCGGCATCGCCTTTGTCACAGGCGCGGCAGGTGACGTCCTGAATCTGGCCGCCTTCGCCGGAGCCGGCGTTGTCGGAGATGGCGTGGCCCCACATGTATTGGGCTTGGAAGAGGATGCCCTTCGAGAAGGAGCGGTTCAGAGAAGACTGAAGGCCGTGGAAGCTGGTGTTGCCATCGAAGCGTTTTTCGTCGATCTGGTTGAAGGTTGCGACGGGGCGGCGACGGGTGATGGGGTCGAACGTGTTGACGTAAGTTCGGGTGAGCTGATTGCGGCCGACGTTGCCGACGTAGGCGACTTGGCCAACTAGGCTGAAGGCGAGTTGTTGTTGGACGGAGAGGGTCCACTGCATGGACTCCGGTTCCTTGCGGTCGCGTTGCACGCTACGGGGCGTTTGACCCTGGGCGCGGAGTTGACCGAGGAAGGGCGTGGGGGGAAAGCTTAGGCCGGGAGCGTCGGCGGCAGAGAGGGAAAGATTCTCCGGGAGGCTGTCGATGGCGGCGGTAACGTCGTCATTTTGGCCGGGGCCGATGTAGCGGCCGAAGCCGGTGCGGATGACGGTGCGGCCTTTGAGGGCCTTGGGGGAGTACGCCAGCGAGATGCGGGGCTGGATGTTGTCGCGGTCCGGGAAGAACCACGGGGTGCCGGCGGCGCAGAAGCCTTGGCAACGGACGATATCGAAGACTCGACCGCGCCCGACGACATCCTTCGAGACGGTGTAGTACTCGTAGCGGAGGCCGAGGTTGAGGGTGAGTTGAGGGCTGAAGCGAATTTCGTCTTGGAGGTAGCCTGAGAAGAACGTACGGCGCACGCCGACGGTATCGAGGCGGGCGCTTAGAGTGACGCGATCAAGAGCGTTGCGTTGGAACGCGTCGAGGCTGGCGAAGGCGATCGAGGTGGCGGTTCCATTGCCGACGTTGAGGTGGATACGACGGATCTCGCCACCGAGTTTGATGGTGTGGCGACCGCGAATCCAGGAGAGGTTGTCGACGATGGAGTAGGTGCTGGGCTTTTCGATGATGTAGGACGTGGCTTGGGTCGAGCTGAAGCCGGGGATGGCGACTCCTTCGGGGAGACGACCGACGTCGTTGCGGGTGAGAGCGGAACGGTTAAAGCCTAGTTTTGTTTCGTTAATGAGGCGGGTGCTCCAGATCTGCTGCCACTGGGTGGTGACGTTGGTGGGTCGGATGTTGGAGTCGCGGGTTTCGAGCAGGCCGTTGCGGATTTCGCTAATGAGACCGTCGGTCATGGCGAAGCGGAAGAAGAGGCTGTGCTTATCGTTGATGCGCTGGTCGAGGCGCGCCATGCCGCTGTGTTCATTGCGCCGTTCCGGAGTGGTGGCGAAGAGGCGATCGACATTGGCGTTGGGCCCGGGGGCGTTGCCGACGGGGAAGGCGTTGATGATGCCGCGGAGAGCTTGGGGCGTCGCGGCGCGGAAGGTGGCGCTGGGGACGAGGCCGTCAACGCGGGAGATGCTGAGGCGCTGGAGCAGCCCTTCGTAGTTAGCGAAGAAGAAGGTCCGGTTCTTGACGATGGGCCCGCCGAGATTCGCGCCGAACTGGTTCAGGCGGAAGGGCGCGGGATTGGGGCCATCAAAGGGGCGGCGCGCATCGAGGGCGCTGTTGCGGAAGAATTCGTAGGTCGAGCCGTGGAACTGGTTCGTGCCGGTTTTTGAGACCAGATTGATTTGCGCACCGCCGCCGACGCCGCCTTCGGCAGTAAACGGGAGGGAGTTGACGCGGAATTCGGCGATGGAGTCCGTGGAGATGACGAGGCGGAGGTTGCCTTCCTGACGGGGGTCTTTGATGCCGGTGGCATCGACGCCGTCGAAAGTCCAATTATTGTCATCGCGAGGGCGGCCGAAGAAGCGGATGGAGTTTTGGTTCCCTTCGCCGACGTTGACGGCTCCGGGAGCGAGGGCCATGAGGGAGGCCCAGTGGCGACCGTTGAGGGGGATGTTTTTGATCTGCTGTTCGCCGATGACGGAGCCGATTTCGGCGTTCGTCTGTTCGAGCGGGGTGGCGGCGGCGTTGACTTCGATGGCCGAGGCGACGGCACCGACTTGGAGTTGGGCGTCGAGGACGCGGGATTGGCCGACGGCGAGGACGACGGAATCGAACCGGGAGGTGGAGAAGCCGTTGAGAGAAACGGAGACGGTGTAAGTGCCGATGGGGAGGCCGGGTAACTGGTAAGAACCGTTGGCGGCGGACTTGACTTCGCGCTTGAAGCCATTAGTGGGGGAGTCAAGGACGATGGAGGCGCTGGCGAGGACCGCTCCGGAAGGATCGGTGACGACGCCCGAGAGAGTGGCGCGGTCGACCTGGGCGAGTACGCCCAGAGAAGTAAACACAAGTACAGCTAGTAAGCGATAGATTGGAAGCATCTCGAACCAGTTTAGGGGGCGAACAGTTACATATCGATGTCAAAACGGTGACAATTTTTGACGGTTTCGAGAATGGCGGCGGTGATGCGGAGGGCGACGGCTTTCCCTTTTTCGCCAACCTCGCCGCCCGGACCGACGCAACTGGGGCACCCGGATTCGCAGGGACAGGCGGAGATGAGGTCGGCGGCGGTTTGGACGAGGCGAGCTTGCTGGCGGAAGAGGGGTTCGCTGCCACCCATGCCGCCGGGATAGTTGTCGTATAGATAAA
>CANNLB010000496.1 GCA_947505565.1 Acidobacteriota bacterium
ACCGGGAACCCCGAAATGGCATGGGTGAAGTCGAACGACTCCCCCGCCAGCGCGTCAATCGCCGGGGTATGGGCGTTCGTGTCCCCCCGATAGCCCAGCGCCTGCGCCCGCCACTGGTCCACCAGCCCAAACACGACGTTGGGCCTTCGGACCGCGGTCGCCAGCGCCAGAAACCCGCGCCGCGAAAGCATCAGGCCAGAATCTCCTTGATCACCCGCCCGTGGACCTCCGTCAGCCGCTCCCGCCGCCCCTGATGCAGGAAGCTCAGCCGATCCTGGTCCAGCCCCATCTGGTGAATCAAGGTCGCATGCAGGTCCCGGAAATGCACCGGGTCCACCGTCGCCTTCAAACCAATGTCGTCCGTCGCCCCGTACGCCAAACCGCCCTTGAAACCGCCGCCCGCCGCCCACATCGTGAAGCCCGTGTTGTGGTGGTCCCGCCCGTTGCCGCGCTCGGACTCCGGCGACCGGCCGAACTCCCCGCCCCACAGCACGATCGTCGAATCCAGCAGTCCCCGACGCTTCAGGTCGGTCACCAGCGCCGCCGTCGGCTGGTCCGTCAAACTGGCCATCCGCAGGTGGTTCTTCTCGATGTCGTTGTGGGCGTCCCACTCGGTGTCCGCCCCGCCCCCGCCCGCGACGACGCAGATGAACCGGACGCCTTTCTCCACCAACCGCCGGGCCAGCAAGCACCGCCGGCCATAGTCGTCCGTCGCCGCCTGGCCCACTCCGTATAGGTCCCGCGTCTCCTGCGTCTCGGTCGAGAGGTCGAACACCTCCGGCGCCTCGGTCTGCATCCGAAACGCCGTATCGTAGGCCGAAATCCGCGCCGCAAACTCGGCGTCCTCGCCCAATAAGTTGGCCTCGTTCAGTTGCCGAATCAAGTCCACCGTCTTCCGCCGCCGCTCCATCGTGATGCCCTTCGGCACCTCCAAGTTCAGCACCGGACGCTTGCCCGCGCGGAACATCGTCGGCTGGAAGACGGCAGGCAGGAAGCCGTTCGTATACATCGGCTGACCCGCCTCCGGTGCCCCGTTCGGGTCCGGCATCACAACGTAGGCCGGCAGCGACTGAGACTCCGAGCCGAGACCGTAAGTAAACCAACTGCCCATCGACGGGAACCCCGGGATCACCCGGCCCGACATCAACTGATACTGCGCCGCCGAGTGGACCACCATGTCCCCGTGCATCGACCGGAGCACGCAAAGCTCATCGGCGATCTTGGCCTGGTGCGGCAACAGGTCCGACACCTCCAGCCCCGACTTGCCATACCGCGCAAACGTCCGCTTCGTACCCAAAATCCGCGAGTTCTGGTTCACGTTCTGGTACTCGACCTTGCCGAACGTGTCCGGCCGCTTCTGCCCATGCAACTGGTTCAGCACCGGCTTCGGGTCGAAGGTTTCAAGGTGCGACGGGCCGCCCGCCTGAAACAGGAAGATGATCGACTTGGCCTTGGCCTCAAAGTGCGGCGGACGCGCCACCAGCGGGTTCAGCCGCTTGGCATCCTGCGCCAGCAGCGAGGCGTAGCTCATTGCTCCGAACCCGCAGAAACACTGGGTTAGGAACTCACGGCGGTTGCGGGCATAACGGATATGTTCAGGCATCTCTAGTCCACGTACAGGAAGGCGTTGGAGTTAAACAGGCTCAGGGCGAACTCGGTCGCCGCTGCGGGGTCGGGGTCGTCCAGGTACTTCTTGGACAGCACACGCTCTTTCGGGTTCGGCATACGGCCGGTCGCCAGACGCCAGGCTTCGTCGATTCGGTCGCCCTTCAGACGTCCGGCGAAGGAGACCGCTAGGTCGTTCGACAGCGTCCCGTTTAGCAGTTCGAGCGCCTGCGGCGCATGGGTCGATTGGTCCCGCCGCGCGCAGGAGAGCAACGTGTCCGGAGAGTCGAACACCTGATTGAAGGGCAGAATCAGGTTCCGCTTGTAGATCAGGTAGATCGTCCGCCGGTCGTGCTCGGCGCGGTCGCGGGTGGTCACCCAATACTGGGGCCGCTTCAAGTCCTTGATCAGCTCCGGGTCGATCTTCACCATCACGCTGGGCCCGCCCGCCTTCGGGTTTAAACGGCCAGCGACGGACAGCATCGTATCCCGAATCTCTTCGGCCGCCAGGCGCCTCCGGTTGGCCTTCCAGAGCAGCTTGTTCTCAGGGTCCTGGACGGCACCCTGACTTCCCTGGCTCGATTGGCGATAGGCGCTTGACAGCATCAGGGTCCGGTGCAGAGGCTTCATCTTCCAGCCGCCATTAACATACTCATTGGCCAGCCAGTCGAGCAGTTCCGGGTTCGTCGGCCGGGTCCCCATCTTGCCGAAATCGTTCGGGGTAGAGACGATCGGCCGCCCGAAGTGGTAGCCCCAGATCCGGTTCACCATCACTCGGGCGGTCAACGGATTGGCCGGATCGGCGATCCAGTTGGCCAGGCGAACCCGCGGCGTGGTCGCATCGAGCGGCAACTCCTCGGTCCCCTCCTCGAGCAAAACTCCGGGCGGCCGCATGCCGACCTTCTGCCCCTTGTTCCGATAGTCGCCGGCCGCGAGAAGGTGGATCGGGGTCATGTCCTTCGGCTCATTGCGGACCGCATACATCGCGGTGAGAGGGGCGGGGATTTTCTCGTCCAGCGCTTCGAGCTGAATCAGAATCTTGCCCTTCTCTTCCTCGGTTGCCTTCCGCATGGCGAATCGGAGCTTCTTCATCTCGCTGTCGAGCGGCTCCATCGTGGCCTTGTATTTGGCCTGCTCCTCGGAGCTGGCAACGATCACGTCATTGGCGTGGGTCTGGGCGAAGTAGCCCTGCAGGCGGTAGTAGTCGGACTGGCGGATGGGGTCGAACTTATGATCGTGGCACCGGGCGCAGCCCATCGTCATGCCGAGCATGGAGGCCCCGACGATGTTGGCCATCTCGGTCAGCACCTCTGTCCGTGAACTGGCGACGTCCTGATTGCCGGTGTTCTTCCGCAACGGGCCCAGCCGGTTGAAGCCGCTGGCCACTAGCATGGTGTCGTCTTTAGGGTCGAGCTCGTCCCCGGCCAACTGCTCCTTCAGAAACCGGTCGTAGGGCTTGTCCGCGTTAAAGCTGGCGATGACGTAGTCCCGGAAGCGGTAGGCGTCGGGGCGATGGGTATCGTACTCGTAGCCGTCGGACTCGGCGAAGCGGACGACGTCGAGCCAGTGGCGGGCCCACTGCTCGCCGTAGCGCGGCGAGGCTAATAAACGGTCCACCAATCGCTCGTAGGCCCCAGGGACTTTGTCGTTGACGAAGGCGGCGATCTCGGCGGGCGTCGGCGGCAGGCCGTGCAGGTCGTAGGTGACGCGGCGGACGAGCGTGGCGCGGTCAGCTTCGGCGGCAGGCTTCAGGCCGGCCTTCTGCAAGCCGGCGAGGATGAAGGCGTCGACAGGGCCGCGGATCCACGGGTCGTTGATGACCGGGGGGGCAACCTCCTTGCGGGGCTGGAAGGCCCAGTGGCGGCGTTCGATCACAGTGTACTTACCGAGGGGCGCAACCTCATTGCTGTTGGGAGCGGCGAACATCGCCACCACACCGAATAACGCCAGAAACCGTCTCATAGCTTTGGCCATAGTTTATCAGGCGGGGTCGAAGCGCGTCAGGGCCCTGATCGGGGTGTGACGACCGGAGACCTTCTCCAGTTCCCAGATCCGCCGCGTCCCTTCCAGGCCGTCCATCACCGCCATGTTCACGTCCATCCATCAGAACGGCGGCGAAAGTCCGGTCGG
>CANNLB010000497.1 GCA_947505565.1 Acidobacteriota bacterium
AGGCGCTGGACGCGAAAGGGACGATTCTAGGGGCGGCGCAGCGGGATTGGATGTTTGCGACGCTGGACAAGTCGCCAGCGCGTTGGAACGTGATTGCGCAGCAGGTGCTGATGGCGCGGATTGATATGAAGCCGGGGCCGGAGGAGAGTTTGTCCATGGACCAGTGGAGCGGTTACGACGCGGACCGGAATCGGGTGCTGGAGTTTTTGGGGAAGCGGAAGCCAGCGAATCCGATTGTGATCACGGGGGATATTCATACGAACTGGGTAGTAGATCTGAAGGCGGATTGGAAGAACGAGAAGTCGGCGGTGGTGGGGACGGAGTTTGTGGGGACGTCGATTAGCAGCGGAGGAGATGGGAGCGACGAGCGGCCGACGACGGCGGCGGTGTATAGCGAGAACCCGCATTTGAAGTGGTTTAATGCGCGGCGGGGTTATGTGCGATGCGCGGTGACTCCTCAGGAGTACAAGGCGGATTATCGGATTGTGCCGTACGTTTCAAAGCCGGGGGCACCCATTGCTACGCCGACGAGTTGGACGGTAGAGAATGGGCGGACCGGGGTGAAGAAGAGTTAGACCGGGTGGAGCCGAAAATACATTGCCCGGTCCCCATGCAGTTGGGGGAACACGTGATCCGAGCGCACATCCGCCGGGCTGGGCCGCCAATCCGTAACCTGCGGCGATGGAGCGGGTTCGCGGGGATGGCGGGGAGATGAGCGATCCGGCATTTCGTCTCTGGGGGACGCTCATCGCTGAGCGCCCCCCCCGCACAGATCCGTACGGGCGCAATGAACGCATACGGCTCGTACGTCGGATACTTGGCGTCGAAGCCAACACCCGGATAAGGATGAACCAAGGGTGGCTTGGGATGCCAGGAGCCATCAGGTCAGCCTTGAACTGGCCCCGTTGAGCACCCGACCGAACCATTCACCCACGTTGGAAATTGTCTCGTGCATCCGCGCTCTCAGCAGCTGCTTCACTTCTTGCCGCTTCGCCCCAACCGTTCTCGCAGTGTATCCCTCCAGCGGGCAAAGGGCCGTATTTACGGGTTCCGCCGCGATGCGTGAACCCCAGAAAATCGAAGTTCTCGGGGTTTCCTTCTCCCCTGTCTTGCAGGTCGGCACGAGCCGTTCGCCCGAACTCGATCAATCGCGTCTTGTCAGCATGTAGTTCCAATGCGAACTTCTCGAAGCGTACCCGGAATTCGCCCAGGAATCGCTCCGCTCATACGGCTCCCACCATGGAGCCTCGCCGCTCGCCCATCTACCCGTGCGCCGACAACTTCGAATCGCGCCGCCAAATCCGCGCGACCCAATGAGTCGGCCTGCGCAAATGACCACCCAGCTTCTTGTACTTCCGCTCCGCCCAACGGGCCAAAGATCGGTTCAGTTGACGCACCGGCGGATAGAGCGTCGGCCGATAAAATCGCCCAGAATACGGCGGCCAGCCTCGCCCACCCCTGGCGGGGGGCGCCGGCCGCAAGTAATGTCAAAGAAAACAACCGCCTAGAACGATCACTTCCGCGAACCCCGTCGGCCTCCTGAGAAAACTGACGTAACCCTCAGGATAGTCCAGCCCAACACCGTATAGATTCATGCCAGACACAGCTCGTCGCGCAGAAATCAACCGGCAAAATGCTCAAAAAGGCACCGGACTAAAGACGGAAGCTGGCCGAAGGCACTCTCGTATCAACAGCCTCAGAAACGGCAGCCAAACCGTCATCGTCGACCACATCGGGGTACCCGGGCTCGCCTTGCTCTCTGGCGAAGACGTCACCGAATATCGCAAGATGATGGCCGAATACTTGCGCAGCTTGGCACCCCGGAATCGGGTCGAAAGCGGCCTGGCCGACCTGCGCGAAACCGAGTACCCGGGGTGGGCCCCAACTGGCTGGAGCGATCGATCGCAGGAAGGCCACCCGGATGGCCCTCGAGGCAAAAATATTCCGACTCCAACGGGAAGAAGCACCTTTGGTCCGGCTCGTCAATGCCAGTCTCGGAGAGCTAACTATGCTTCTAAAACTGAACCCAATGCCAAAATCGCGGGTCCAGCCCCGTACCGAATACCTCGGACCGGACGCCGACCCTGTCGACAATCCTTTCAAAAAGGAAGAGACCGAAGGAGATGCGAACCAAGAGCAAACCGGTGCGGCGCCCCGTTTTGGGAGCGTCCCGCCAATCCGTGAGTCCGGGCCGTCGGTTCCAGCGTCGAAGGCAACGCGTTTTCCGAACACCCGGAGCCGCCTTACTCGCCCCAAACCGGCCCGGCGCGCTGTTTCCAGGCGCCCCAAACAGTTCAGAGCCTCACCGGTACGGAGAAGCTCTGCCCAAAATCAAATCCTATCCGATCAGTTCGAGCGTGATCTTTTTCGCCGCCACATCCAAATTGGTGATCCGGAAGCTCCGCACTTGGCCAATTTTGATCGCGTTGGAAGTTTTCGGGGCCGGTTCGCCGCCCTTGCCTTCCTTCCATCTCGCCGACAGCATCGCCGTCAACGCGCTCACGTCCACCGAACCACCGCCGCCAGAAGACTTCTTACTCGGCGTGGCCTCGTCCTTATTCTCTTCGGCCAAGCGACACTCGCCCAGCACCCCTTCGGCCACCTCAACCTTCAGCAGGTTCGACCGTACATCGGCCACTCGCGCCGTCAGCGTGTCGCCAACGTTGTGCTCACCAATAAAGTCGTCTGTCTTGGTCGGTTGCAACTGTTTCAAGCCTAACCGGATCCGTCGGCGATCCTGGTCCACTTCCAACACGATCGCCCGCACCACCTCGGCCACCTTCACTACGTCCTTCGGGTGATCGATCCGCTTTTCGTTCACCATATCGCCGATATGGATCATCCCGTCCACCCCGTCGCCGAGGTCCACGAACGCGCCAAAAGCCTGAATGCTCGTGATCGGAGCTTCCACAATCGAGCCCACCGGATACTTCTTGACGGCTTCGCCAAACGGATCGCCCAAGGTCTGCTTCAAGCTGAGCTGGATCTTCTTATCCGCAGGTTTGAAGTCGAGAATCACGACCTCCACTTGATCGCCCACGCTCACCATGTCCGACGGCTTCCGCACCTTCTTCGCCCACGACATCTCGGAAACGTGGACTAAGCCATCCACGCCCGGCGTCAATTCCACAAACGCGCCAAAGTCGGTCAAGCGCGCCACGGTACCCGTGAACCGATCGCCTATTTTGAACTGATCGGCCGCCGCGGCCCAGGGATCCGGAATCAACTGCTTCAGGCCCAGCGAGACCTTCTTCGAGTTCTTGTTGATCTTGAGGATCTTCACTTCGAGCTCGTCCCCGATCGTCACGACGTCAGATGGCTTGCCCACCCGATGCCAGCTCATATCGGTCACGTGCAGCAGGCCGTCCACACCGCCCAAGTCCAGGAACGCCCCGAAGTCGGTAACGCTGCGGACCTTGCCCTTCACAACCGAGCCTTCCTGCAAGAGCAGGAACGCGGCTTCCTTGTTCTTGGCCGCTTCTTCTTCCAGAATCACCCGACGGTCGACGACGACGTCTTCCTTTACCGTGTCCAGGTTGATGATCCGGCACTCGATCTCTTGCCCCACCAGCTTCGCTAGCTCGATCGCATCGCGGGTACCGCTGCGCGATGCCGGCATGAACGCGCGCGAACCAGCCACTTCCACGCGCAAGCCACCCTTCACCGCTTCCACGACGCGGCCGCCAATGTTGCGCTTGTCCTCAAACGCGGCCAGCAGCTCACTCCAGTCCTT
>CANNLB010000498.1 GCA_947505565.1 Acidobacteriota bacterium
AACCAGTACAACAAGTATGATGACACACTAAAACGAATGCGGAAGCTTTTGTTCTTTCTCCCCCTCCTCCTCAACGCCCAGGATCCCATCGCCGAAGACCGTGGCGCCGCCGGCCTCCACCGCGCCCAACTCTCGGCCAAAACCTCCATCCGAGCCATGCACATCGCCGCCCACCCGGACGATGAAGACGGCCCCGCCATCACCCTGCTCGCCCGCAAGCACGGCGTCGATATGTCCATGCTCATCCTCAACCGCGGCGAGTCCGGCGCCAATCTTGTCACGAGCGACTTCTTCGATGCCCTCGGCGCCCTCCGCACCGTCGAAGTCCTCAAGTCCGCCGAATACTACGGTGCCCGCGTCTTCTTCACCCGCTTCATCGACTACGGCTACTCCAAAAACGTCGGCGAAACCTTCCGCCAATGGAACCGCGAAGAGGTCCTCGCCGACATGGTCCGCATCATCCGCTCCGAAAAGCCGCATATCCTGATTTCCCGTTGGTCCGGCACCCCGCAGGACGGTCACGGCAACCACGAAGCCTCCGGCATCCTCGCCCAGGAAGCCTTCGCCGCCTCCGCCGATCCCAAACGGTTCCCCGACGCCGGCCCACCCTGGCAGCCGCTCAAGCTCTACGTCGGCACCCGCAACCCCTTCGACGGCTACACCATCAAACTTTCCACCGGCGAGTTCGACCTCGTCCTCGGACGCACCTACGCCCAAATCGCCCGCGAAGGCCTTCGCTTCCAGCGCTCCCAGGCCACCGGCGGCGCCGTCAGCCGCCTCGGCCCCCAGTTCAGCTACTACCGTCTCACCCAGTCCAAAGTCGGCCTCGTCGACAAGGAAGAAAGCCTCCTCGAACGCATTCCCGACGGGCCCAACCCCCGGCCCTTCCCCGCGCCCGGCTCCCTCGTCGAAGCCCGCGTCGACCCCAGCAACCCGCTCGCCGGCCCCTTCGCCGCCTTCCGCCCCGCCGAAACGTTTTCGGTCGCCGTCCCCGGCCAAACCTTCAAAGCCACCGTTAAACTGCACGGCGCCGAAGCCACCAAAATCGAGCTTGTCGCTTCCCCCGCTTACCAAATCACCGAAAACGAACCCGGCCGTTTCACGATCAAGGTCCCCGACTCACCCGCCTACACCGCCGCCTACTGGACCCGCGACTCCATCCGCGAACCCAAATACAAGCTCTCGAACAACTTCGCCCAGCCCCTGCCTGATCCGCCCATCCGCGTTCGCGTCCACCACGCGAAAGGCGTCATCGAAACCACTCTCAAAACCTCGACCGTCGACGCAACCCAACTCGAACATCTCAACGACCTCGCCGTCGGCCCGCCCATCACTCTCCAATTCCCCACCGAAGCCGGCATCCTGCCCCTTACGAAACGAACCCACCAAGTCCAAGTCACCGTCGGTTCCAACGTCAATGGCCCCGCCATCGGCACCGTCCGCCTCGCTCTTCCCGCCGGCTGGCGCGCCGACCCGGCCGAGGTCCCCTTCGCCTTCGAGCGCGAACGCGAAAAAACCAAGCTCAGTTTCACGTTGATCCCCCCCGCCTCGCTCGCCGCCGGAGAGATCGCCGTCCGCGCCATCGCCCGCTACAACGGCCGCGATTTCGACCAAAGCTTCCAACCCGTCACCTACCCCGGCCTCAGAACCATCTACCTGTCGAAGTCCGCCGTCCACCGCGTTCGCGCGATCGACGTCGAAGTCCGCAGCGGCCTCCGCATCGGCTACCTGATGGGCTCCGGCGACGATGTCCCCGAAGCGCTCCAACAGTTGGGCGTCTCCTACGACCTCATCTCTCCCACGGCCGACTTCAGCAAATACACGACGATCCTCCTCGGCATCCGCGCCTACGCCGCCCGCCCCGACCTCCCCGCCAACAACGCCCGACTCCTCGAATTCGCCCGCAACGGCGGCACGGTCATCGTTCAGTACAACACCCCCGAGTTCGACAAGAACTTCGGCCCTTTCCCCTACACAATGGGCCGCAACCCCGAAGAGGTGAGCGAAGAAGACAGCCCCGTGAAGATCCTCGTTCCCAATGCGCCCGTCTTCGCCGCCCCCAATGCCATCACCTTGAAAGACCTCGACGGCTGGGTCGAGCAACGCGGCAGCAAGTTTTTCACCACATGGGCTCCCGAGTATCGGCCTCTAATTGAAACTAACGACACCGGCCAAAAGCCCCAGCAGGGCATCTGGCTCGAGGCCACCGTCGGCAAGGGGAAGTGGATCTACTGCGCCCTGGCTTGGTACCGCCAACTGCCGTACGCCGTCCCCGGCGCCACTCGGCTCTTCGCCAATCTCATCAGCCAATGAAACACGTTTTCATTCCGGGGCTCGTCGCAGCCAGTCTACGCACAGTCAGCGCGATCGTCATCGTCGTTCAGGACCAAACCGCGCCGCTCTTTTTCGCCCAAGGCCTTCGCTCTGGCGCCGTCGTCGTGCCCGCGCTCGTAATGGGCCTCAAATTTAGCGTCTACGATAAAGCCAGTATGGCCTGCGCGATTCTCTTTTGCTCCGTCCTGATCTACTTCCTCGGATGGTTCCTTGCGAAAGTAGTCCAGTTTCTCTGTACCTCGTCCAAAGCGATAGGTCGCTCATTTGACACGCTACGGACGACCGCGTTAGCGTAGGAAATCCTTCTCCGTCGAAGAGCCCGTTAAGAACCCCTATGATGACGACCGGCCGCGCGATTGAGCAACGGAGATTCCCCGCCCCCTTTTCCAATTACGAACTCGGCGACCCGTTCGACGAAATGTTCCTCGCCTCCGGTGCCCCGCGCGAACACTACCAGGAAATCTACGATTTCCTGCTCCATTTACCTGCCGAAGAACTCCGCCTCCATAAGCAAGCCGCTGACCAGTCATTCCTTCATCAAGGCATCACCTTCACCGTCTACGGTCGCGACGAAGGCACCGAGCGCATCATCCCCCACGACCTCCTGCCCCGAATCATCACCGCTCAGGAATGGGCCAAGGTCGAAGCCGGTCTCGAACAACGCATCCACGCGCTGAACCTCTTCCTCCGCGACATCTATCACGAAGGCAAAATCCTCTCCGACGGCGTCGTCCCCCGCGACATCATTTATAGCTGCAAACATTTCCGTCGCGAAATGCGCGGCGTCCACGTGCCCAAAGGCAACTATCTCACCGTCGTCGGCACAGACCTCATCCGCCTCCCCAACGGCGAGTTCGTCGTCCTCGAGGACAACCTCCGCGTGCCCTCCGGCGTCAGTTACATGATGACCTCCCGCCAGGTGCTGAAGCGGATCTTCCCCCGCCTCTACCAAGCCTGCGGCGTCCGACCCATCGACCACTACGGCCAAGCGCTTCTCGCCACGCTCCGCAACCTCAGCCCCGACGGCCGTCCCGAACCCACCGTCGTCCTGCTCAGCCCCGGTGTCTATAACAGCGCCTACTTCGAACACTCCTTCCTCGCCCGCCAAATGGGCATCCAACTCGTCGAAGGCCGCGACCTCGCCGTCCATGACAGCATCGTCTACATGCGCACCACCTCCGGCCTGCGCCGCGTCGACGTCATCTACCGCCGCATTGACGACGACTTCATCGATCCCCTCTCCTTCCGTAAGGATTCCATCCTCGGAGTCCCCGGCCTCTTCAACGCCTACCGCACCGGCAACGTCACCCTCGCCAACGCCATCGGCACCGGCGTCGCCGACGATAAAGCCCTCTACGCCTACGTTCCCAAAATCATCAAGTACTACCTTCAG
>CANNLB010000499.1 GCA_947505565.1 Acidobacteriota bacterium
TTCCCTCGCCAGCTTTCTCGTCAACGCCGGCCAATGCAAACCGAAGGACTCCGAGCTCAAAGAGCCCACGCCCGAACCCACCGCCCCAGCCACCGACGCCGTCGAAGTCTTTCAAATCGGCACCCCAAAAACTGCAAAAAAAACTACGGCGAAAAAAAAGCCCTGACCCCTCCTCTCCTGGCGACCCGGCCGCGCTCGAACTCTTTCGGCATCTCCTCGTTTCAATCGCCGAGGAGATGGGGATTCTGCTCCGTCGCACGGCCTTCTCCGCCAATATCAAGGAGCGTCGCTACTGCTCCTGCGCCGTCTACGACGGAGCTGGCCACACCGGGGCCATGCGCGACCACACGCCCGTCCACTTGGGCGCCATACCCCGCAGCGTCGGCCACGCCATCGACGCCTGCCACCCCGGCCCCGGCGACATCGTCATCTCAAACGATCCCTTCCGCAGTGATACCCATCTTACCGACATCACCGCCCCCTTCCTCTCTGGCGTCTTAACCCGGGCCTTCTACGTCGCCAACCGCGCAAACCTCGCCGACGTCGGCGGCATGAGCCCCGGCTCCATCACCCTCGCTCGCGAAATTTAGCCGGAAGGAATTCGCATCCCGCCCATCAAACTCGTCCGCGGCGGCGGCCAGCCGCTCCTCGATCTACTCCTCGCTAACGTCCGAACCCCGGAAGAACGCCGACTACGCTACCGACGTTTCGGCCACCATGTAAGGCTTCCGGCTCCTCCTTCCCGGCGACATACCCTACCATGCCGGCCTACTCCGGCCCATCACGATCCACGCCCCCTCTGCCTCGCTCGTTAACGCACGGCCCCCCGCCGCCATGGCCGCTGGAAACGTCGAAACGTCCCAACGCATCACCGACGTCTTACTCGGTGCCCCCGCCAAAGCCGCCCCGGACCGGACCCCCGCCGCCAGCTCCGGCACCATGAACAACCTCCGCTTCGGCGGCAATGACCCGCGCTCCGGCCAACCCTTCGCCTACTACAAAACCATCTGCCGCGGGATGGGTGCCTGACCCGTCAACCCCGGATGGTCGGCGATTCACACCCACAGGACCAATTCCTGGAACACCCCCAGCGAAGCCTTCGAGCATCAATATCTCCTCCGCGCTACCACCTACCGGCGGCGAACCGGCCGTGGAGGACTCGGCCAACAAGCAGGCGGAAACGGCGTGATTCGGGAACTCGAATCCCTCGCCGGTGCGGCAGGCCCCCCTTACCGGGCGCTGCCTCCCCGCCAAATCTCACATCGCGGCAGGCTCCGGAGACCGCTTACGAATCGAAGCTCCAGGAGGAGGCGGCCGGGGCTCCCCGTCCGCTATCATGGGAGAATCTATGGGGAGCTAGTCTTGTCCGCAAACACTGATACGGCCACACCACCACCAACAAAAAAGAATCAGTACAAGGCCAATATTATGGTCGGGGGTTGTACCATTCTCGGAGCCGCCGCCCAAATGCTCATTAAAAATGGACTGGGCCATCTTCCCGTCGCGCCCAACTTCGCCTCCTCCGATTGGAACCTCTGGATCGCCTTCGCTCTCGCCATTATCCTGAACACTCCGCTCATGGTCGGCCTGTCCTGCTACGGCCTCTCCACCGGCCTTCTGGTGTTGGCTCTCCGCTACGGAGAACTGTCGGTGCTCTACCCCATCATTGCGGTCACCTATGTCTGGGTCTCCATTTTGTCGGTTTTTCTGCTCGGTGAGACCATGAATCCATTTAAGATTGCAGGACTGGCGGTCATCGTCGCCGGCGTTACTGTGCTCGGCCGAACTCCTTCCAAATCGTCGTCATGAAGACTCCGCTCACCTCCATCCTCCTCGTCCTTCTCGCTTCCTTCATCGGGTCCTTCGGAGCCGTGTTTCTCAAGGCCGGGGCCGACAAACTGGAGCGAAACTTAATCAGCATCCTGTTCAACTGGCGACTGCTCGTCGGCATCGGATTCTATCTGGCCTCGTTCGTCATTTATACGATGGGCATCCGGAATGGAGAGTTAACCATCCTTTACCCCATGGTCTCGATGGGGTATCTTTGGACTCTGCTCTGGGCTCGTATGATCTTCCAGGAACCATTCACCCGAAATAAATTTACCGGCATTGGGCTCATCCTCGGAGGCATCGTGATCCTCAACCTTGGGAACCTCTAAATGCCAGAAGTGCCGGGATCGAATCTAATCCCCGAGTTCGAACAGCTAACCGGGCGACCGTTCTCTTTCTATCCGCCGGTCCTGAACATCGAACACAACGAATGGCACTTGCTCGAAGCAACTTGGTCAGAGATTCTCGTTCATAACACCAAAACCGATCTCGAAATCTGGGTGCCCCGCCGCTTCATCGGGCAGGTCTCCCAAATTGAAAAACCGGTCATGATCGTCGGCCTGATCAAAGAAATCGAATATAACGCCGGCATCATACGGCCTCACGAGAAACGAGTCCTCAGCCTGCCCCGGGCCTCCTCCGGCCCCCCTCCCGCCGCCGCGGGGACCATCCCCACCCCCGCCATGATCGGCGGTGTCCGCCTCGGCGGCGGACAGGATTCGAAGATCGCGTGGCTGGTCGGTGGCGTCCTGGTCATCGGCCTCACTGCCGCCTTCGTTGGCGTACGACTCTCTCGGAACGATCGGGTTGAATATCAGGCGGTCATGCAGGAAGAACTCGGCTTCGGGGCCCAGGACGACTATTTCGCCATCGTCCGCAAACTCGGCCCTCCAGCCACGGATCGCTGGAAAGAACCGTCCACAGAAATGCAGTATCGCGCCATCTCCTATCCCAATCGCCATCTCACCGTCATCTTCATGGGTACCGAACGCAAAAACGCTCTGTATATTGGCGCATTCAATGACGAGTGGCGCCCCGTCCACACCGTCACCCACGCCGGTCGAGGCAATACTCGTTCGTTACTTGATCGCCTCAAGCGATTCTGAATAGCGCCTCTTTCCATCAGAACGATACACTGATCAGAATGAACAAATTGACTGGCCACCTCCTCGCTGGCCTCTGTGCCGTCGTCGGAGCCTTCGCCTTAGCCGGCATCGCCCTCAACCGCAACGAGCCCATCAACTCCATGTGGCTGGTCGTCGCCTCGGTCTGCGTCTACATCACCGGCTACCGGTTCTACGCCACCTGGATCGCCGCCAAGGTGATGATGCTCAACGACGAACGCGCCACCCCCGCCGAACGCCTCCGCAACGGCCACGATTTTGAACCTACGAATAAGTGGATCGTCTTCGGCCATCACTTCGCCGCCATCGCCGGCCCCGGCCCTCTCGTCGGCCCCACCCTCGCCGCCCAATTCGGCTACCTCCCCGGTACCCTCTGGATCATCATCGGCTGCGTCCTCGGCGGCGCCATCCAAGATTTCGTCGTGCTCTTCTGCTCGGTCCGCCGCGATGGAAAATCGCTCGGTCAAATGGCCCGCGAAGAAATCGGCAAGGTCGGCGGTATGACCGCCCTCATCACCGTCTTGCTGATCATGATCATCCTCCTCGCCGTCGTCGCCCTCGTCGTCGTCAACGCACTCAACCACTCCCCCTGGGGCACTTTCACCATCGCCGCCACAATGCCCGTCGCCATCTTTATGGGCCTCTATCTCCGCTTCTTCCGCCCCGGCCGAGTCCTCGAAGTCTCCCTCATCGGCTTCCTCCTCATCATCGCCTCCATCTTCGGCGGCGAATGGATCGCCCACTCCCCCACCTGGGCCCCCATCTTCACC
>CANNLB010000500.1 GCA_947505565.1 Acidobacteriota bacterium
GTCGCCGCGGAAGAGGTCGGATGGGAAGGGGACTTCGAAGGCGAGGTTGTTGGCGGTGGCGAGAGAGGTGGGGAGGGGGTAATACTTATCCTGGATTTTGGCGGAGACGGGGCTGACGCGAGAGGCGGGGATTTGGTTGCTGGGGAAGGGTTGGTTGGTTTGGGGGTCGCGGATGGCGTTGGCGAAGGTGCCGTTGCGGAAGGCCGCGGTGGGGACGGTGGCGGTGGAAAAGGAGCCGAGGGGGATGCGTTGGGAGAACCAACTGGCGTAGAAGAAGGTTTTATTTTTGATGATGGCGCCGCCGAGTTCGAGGTCCCATTCGTGTTGGAGGTAGGGGGTGCGACGGGGCGCGAAGAAGCTGCGGGCGTTGAAAGCGGAGCTGAAGAATTTGTAGTAAGCGATGCCGTGGAAGGCGTTGGCGCCGCGTTTGGTGATGAGTTGGACGCTGGCGATGCGGGAGGATTCGGCGGGGGCGTTGACGACGGTGGCGTTAACTTCTTCGTACTGTTCGGAGTTGACGACTTGGCCGGCGGTATCGTTGTTGATGCCGTCGATGGCGACGATGATTTGTCCGAGGCCTTGGCCGTTCGCGCGGACTCCGCCGAGGCCTCCGGAGCCGCCCTGGAAGCCGGGAATGACGGTGAGCATGGCGCTGGGGGAGGGGTAGGCATCGACGAGGGGGACGTCGGCGTGTTTTTTGGCGTCGTAGGAGCCGGAGATGGCGCCGGTTTCGGTGTTGATGAGAGCGACGCCGGCGGTGACGTTAACGGTCTGGGTGGAATCGGCTACGGCGAGCTGGACATCGAGGCGGCGGAGTTGGCCGCTGGCGAGAGCGATTTGGTTTGCAGTAAAGACGGAGAAGCCCGGGGCGGAGCAGTTGAGGGAGTAGGTTCCGGCGCGGAGGCCGGGGATTTCGAAGGCACCTTGGGCGTCGGCGGGGATTTCGCGAACGAGGACGCCGGTGGCGGGTTCTTTAAGCGTTATCTTGGCGGCGGGGACAACGGCACCGGTAGAATCGGTGACGAGGCCGCGGAGGGTGCTGAACGAGCCTTGCGCGAAGGCGGGGGAGAGGGAAAGAGCGAAGAGGAAGAGGACTCTCATTTCGATAACAGCATAGCCGATGGAAATGAAGTTTGGATTACACTTGTCGTTGTGAACCTGACTCGTCGAACTTTTTTCGCACTCTCCGGGGCCGCTTTGGCGGCGCCTAACGATCGCATCAACGTCGGCTTTGTCGGGGTTGGGAACATGGGGACCAACCGGTTGCGCGGCTTTCTGAAGCATCCGGATATGAATGTTGCCGCGCTATGCGATTTGGATGACACGTATTTGTCCCGGGCGATGGGGATCGTGAAAGAGAGCCGAGGGACGGAGCCGAAGACTTACAAAGATTTTCGTAAGTTGCTCGACGATAAGTCGATTGACGCGGTGTGCATTGCGACTCCGGACCATTGGCATGCGATGCCGACGGTGCAGGCATGCGCGGCGGGTAAGGACGTATTCGTGGAGAAGCCACTGAGTTACTCGATCGGGGAGGGTCGGGCGATCGTGACGGCGGCGCGAAAGCACCAGCGCGTGACGCAAATGGGAAATCATATTCACAACGATTTGCCGAATTATCGGCGGGCGGTGGAGTTGATTCGGTCCGGGGTGATTGGGAAGGTTCAACACGTCAACATTTGGAAGACGTCGGAGACGAAGGGTCTGGGGACGCCGACGGATGCGGCGCCGCCGGCGGGTTTTGACTATGCGACGTGGCTGGGTCCGGCGCCGAAGCGGGCGTACAATCCGAATCGGGCGCACTTCAATTATCGCTACTTCTGGGACTACTCAGGGGGCATGTTTATTGACTTTTGGTGTCATATTACGGATGTGGCGTACTGGGCGCTGGATTTGACGGCGCCGAAATCGGTGGTGGCGACGGGCCGGCGGGAGATCACCGACGACAACGCGGAGACGCCGAATTTTCTGGATTTGGTGTATGAGTATCCGGGGATGAATCTGACTTGGGGGCTGAATCCGATGGCTCCGGCGGGGTTTGAGGATAAGGGGATTGGGTGCGTGTTTCAGGGTTCGGCGGGGAGTTTGTTTGTCGATTACGGGACGCATCAGGTGTTTGTGAAGGGCAAGCCGGTGCTGGATTTCAAGCGGCCGGCGCCGACGATTCCGGATTCGCCGGGGCATATTCGGGAGTTCCTGGATTCTGTGAAGTCGCGCAAGCTGACCACTTGCGATATTGAGTATGGCCATAAGTTAACTAAGGCCGGGTTGTTGGGGAATATCGCTTATCGGACGGGTCGGCGGATTACTTGGGATGATGCGAAGGAGCAGATTGTGGGTGATGCGAAGGCGAACCAAATGGTGACGCGGAAGTATCGGAAGCCCTGGAAACTGGCATGATTTTACTTACCGCGCTGGCTTTGAACAGTATTTTGCTTCCGGGGGACGTCGCGATTTATTCGGGGACGGCGGCACATGTGCTGGTGACTTCGACTCGTCGGGATGTGCTGCCGGCGGGCGGGGCGCTGATTGTTCCGGCTGAGGAAGCGGCGGCGCTGGAAGACCCGGCGAAGTTTTGGCGATTGTTTTCGCAGCTTCGCTTCCATGATTATGCGCAGAAGTCGACGAAGGTGGCGGTGGGGCCGCGGGCGATTGAGCGGACGGTGCAGGGGGGCGATTTGTTGGAGTTTGGGGGGACGAAGATCCGCGTGTTGGCGACGCCGGGGTATTCACCGGGGGCGGTTTCCTATCTGTTTGAGCAAAAGGGGAAGCGAGTGATTGCGACGGGAGATTTGATTTATTCCGGAGGGCGGCTGTTGGATCTTTACAGTTTGCAGAGTGGAGTGCCGGAGACGAAGACTCGTGGCTATCATGGGTTTGCGGCGCGGGCCGGGCAACTGATTGCGAGTTTGCGGTTGGTCGCGGGGGAGAAGCCGGATCGATTGATTCCGAACCGGGGGCCGGCGATTGAGGAGCCCCAAAAGGAGATTGCGCTGTTGATTGATCGGCTGCAGCGGCTGCTGGATAGTCATTTTTCGACGGACGCGCTGCGGTGGTATTGGGGGGAGGAGAGTTGGCAGACGCGGGCGAAGTTGGCGATGGGGCGGGCGCCTTCGGTACCGATGCCGATGTCCGAAGAGCGAGACTTGCCGGGGTGGATTATCGCGATTGGGAATTCGAGGTTGCTCGTTTCACCGACGGGGGCGGCGTTTCTGCTGGATGCGGGGTATCCGCTGATCGTGGAGAAGCTGGAGGAGTTACAGGCAGCGGGACGGTTTAAGAATTTAGAAGGGCTATGGATTACGCATTATCACGACGACCATACCGACTTCGCGACGAGAGTGGCCAAGCGGTTTGGGGCGAAAGTGATCTATAGCAGTAAGATACAAGACATCGTAGAGCATCCGGATCGGTATCGGATGCCTTGCTTGACGACGAACCCGATTACGGGGGAGACAAAGGGTGAGGCGGAGAGTTGGGAGTGGCGGGAATTTAAAATGGCGAGTTATTTTTTCCCAGGACAGACGTTGTATCATGGCGGGCTTTCAATTGAGCGGGAGTCGGGAGAGAAGATTTTCTTTGTAGGGGACTCTTTTACGCCTTCGGGGACGGACGATTATTGTTTGCAGAATCGGAATTTTGTAGGGGAAGACGAGGGGTACTTATATTGTTTGAAGCTGCTGGAGAAGCTGGGGGGAAACCCTTGGTTGATTAATC
>CANNLB010000501.1 GCA_947505565.1 Acidobacteriota bacterium
CAGCCGACTCTGCGCGATCGAACTGCCCGTCAGATACCGCTGCACCTGGCTTTGGTCGCAACCGAAATACGACAGGGCCAGGAACATCCCGCCGAAGATGCCACTCCAGATGTTGTAGCGATCGTTCCACGAAAAGGCCGTGACGATAGGATTCAACTTCCCTGCCCCGCCGGCCACGGCCAGCGCGCCGGTGAAGCCGATATGCGCCGGCAGCATCCAAATCGCCGTAATCAGCGCCATCCCCAGCCCAAACATCATGATGAGCATCTGCTGGAAGTCGGTCCAAGTAATCGCTTTGACGCCGCCGGCGACGGTATACGCGATTACGGTGACCCCCATGAACAGCGTCGTCGCTTCCGCCGACCAGCCTAGAATCACCGTCAGCACAATCGCCGGCGCCGCCAAGGCCAGCCCCACGGCCAAGCCCCGCTGGATCAGGAAGAGAATGCTGACGAGTAGCCGAACCTTGCTATCGAACCGCTGCTCCAAATACTCGTAGGCCGTATAGACGTTCGCCCGATGAAAGATCGGCACGGCGGTCATGCTCAAGATCACCATCGCAATCGGCAGCCCGAGATAGAACTGAATGAAGCGCATCCCGTCGACATAGGCTTGGCCCGTCGTTGAGATGAACGTAATAGCCGACGCTTGGGTCGCCATGATCGACAGCGCCATGGCGTACCAAGGCATCGTCCGACCGGCGCGTAGATAGGAATCGGTGGTCTGCTTGCCGCGGGCCCGCCAGAGGCCATAGGAGATGATTCCTCCCAGCGTCAAGAACAGAACGACCCAATCAAACGGCCTCATGACCACGCCCTTCCGAACCAGGCGAACAGGCCGATCAGCACGACCAGATACACCAACACGGCGGTGTAGACGCGCGACCAGGTTTTTAGAAACGGCGGCGGTTCTTCGATCATGGCTTGCCGGCGGAAAGGAGGTTGGCGAAGATCCGGAACGCGCCGGGAACCCCGTTGGGTAGCTGGCGGAACCAGCTGAGCGGGGTAAAGACGTAAGCCCCTTTGCCGATAGGAGTGTACAGCGTCCCGCCGGTCATCGGCTTCTCGCCGGGGTCACGCATCGTGAACAGACTCGTGTAGCGCGGGTCGACGTTGGTCGCAAAGTACAGCCCACGCTCCTGCACCCAACCCTCGAAATCCTTGCTCGTAATCTGGTTCGGCTTCTGCATCAAAGGATGCGTCGACAGGAACTCGACCGGAGCCTCTTCCACCGTCACGCGCTCGTTCGAAGTCGTAAACGGATAGGGGCCAGCCTTGTCGAGGATCTTCGGATTGCCCCCCCAAAAGCCGCCTTCAACGACATTGTATTGGACGACGACCGTTCCTCCGGCTGCGGCAAAATCGTATACCCGCTGTATGTTCGCCCGTAAGTCCGGCCGCGTGTTAAAGGCCCGCACTCCGGTGACAATTGCGTCGAACTGACCCAGCTTGCCCGAGGCCAAATCGTTGGAAGAAAGCAGCGTCACTTGGCAGCCCAACTGGCGCAGCGCCTGTGGCACTTCATCCCCGGCGCCCATCACGTAACCGATGTTCCGCGAGAGCGTCTTCACGTCCATGCGGACCGCCTTTGCCGAGGCCACGCTGAAAACGGCCTGGGGCGCGATGTGAGGATATTCGATCGAGAGCATCGAGAGGGCGAACTCCTGTCCGCCGACCTCAACAGACGCGCTCAACTCGGCGCGGGATTCGCCCTGCGGCGGGGTTACGGTGAAATTCAACGTCGTCTGTTCCGCGGCGTCAACCAGTGTGAACGGCTGCTGCGCAGGCGTGACCGCCCAACCCGCCGGTGCGCGCAACCGGGCGGCGCCGCTCACCTTCGCCCGCATCGCGGTAACCTGCACGGCGACTAGACGAGCTTTCGCGTCGGCGAACAAGAACGACTTTTCACTCAACGAAACCGTCGCGGGCGGCGTGAAGACCAGCGGCCGCGTCAACTCGCCGTAGATCCGATCCGTATACCGGTGGAGCACCGGGCGAGTAAACTCCATGGCCTGCCCTGCCACGGTCAATTGAAAACGCGCATGTAAGGCCGCCGGCTCCTCGGCACTCCGCAGCCCCGCTGGGTCATCGATCACATACATCGCTTCCAGCTTCGGTTTGGCCAGCCAATACTGCCGCGTGAAAGGCTGCGACGCTGCGACGGCCACCGGGGCCGGCACTACTTCGTTCACTCCCTGGGCCAGCGGCTTGTTCACCGCTAGGGGCTCAAGTATCGTGACGGAGTTCCATTGCACGGGCACCGGCGACCGGTTCACCGCCAGCAACCGCACGTTGAGGGGCTCTCCCGGCACGGCGTAGAATTTGTCAGCGCTGGCATCGATAAACAGGCCAAGGCAGTCGGCTATCGTCTCGTCCAGCGTGTGGAGCTTATCGACAATCGCCGGATGGGTCAGCTTCGCCATCGCCTGCCGGGCAGCCAACAGGGTGGCCACCGTCTTTTCCGGATGGCGCGGATCGAAGCCCGCCTTCGCCTCGGCCAGCAGCCTAGCGGTTTCGGCGCTGCCCGGCACCCGGGCCCAAGTCGTATCGATACCGTCGAGCAAATCGTTCGCCACCGGGTCGCCCGCTACGTTAACGAAGTAGTTCATCTGCGCGCCCCGATCTTCCCGCGCCCCCATCGCTTGGCTCCGATGCTGACTGCGCGAAATCGCCGCGACCTCGCCAAATGACAGGCCGGTAATCGGGTCATATGCACCCAGGTTCAGGCTGATCTTGTTCGGCATCTTCTCGGCTTCGGCCTGCATTTGCGGGGTGAACGAGGGTACGTTCAACAGCAGCCGCTTGGTCCGCCAAGGCGCCAGCTTTTGCTCAGGGAAACGAGCCGGATCCGCCGCGGCCGCAAACGCTTCGCGACCCAGAATCGACGACGCCTGATGCTGGCCGTGGCCGTCCCGGGGCGTACCGGAGAAACGCAGCACAATCACGTCGGGCTGAAAATATCGGATGGCGTAAACCACATCGCCAAGCACCTTTTCCCGGTCCCATTTCGTGAGTGTTTCAGTAGCCGTTTTCGTAAATCCAAAATCCACCGCCCGAGAGAAAAACTGTTCGGCACCGTCCACGCGCCGCGCGGCAAGTAACTCCTGCGTTCGAATCACCCCCATCAATTCGCCTTGCTCGCTACCGATCAGGTTCTGTCCGCCCTCGCCCCGCGTCAGCGAAAGGTAGGCCGTCCGCAGTTGGCGCCCCCGCGCAAAATAAGCCAACAGCGCCGTATTTTCGTCGTCCGGATGCGCGGCAATCATGAGAACTTTCCCTACCGTTTGCAGCCGTTCGAGCGAAAGCTGGATCTTGGCCGAACCCGTGATGGGGCGTTGGCCGAACGCGAGCGAAACCAGTCCAACCGATAAGAGGAAAAAGCGAAACAAGTGCATTCGCTTATAGTGTACCCGCAGCATCGCCGCGGGTATTAAACTTGTCGCATGATCTACTTGCTCCTCCTCGTCGCCGGCGCTCTCTGTGCCGCTGATTCCAACTGGCCCCAATGGCGAGGACCCACTTCGCAGGGCAGCGCTCCCACCGCCAGGAACCTCCCCGTGAAGTGGAGTGAGACCGAAGGCATCCTTTGGAAAACCAAAATGCCGAGTTGGAGCGCTGCAACGCCCGTCGTCTGGGGAGACACGATTTATGTCACCACCGCCGAAGCCGGCTTCGTCAGCGCAACCTATGAAACCCGCGGCCTGCGCAAGGCCG
>CANNLB010000502.1 GCA_947505565.1 Acidobacteriota bacterium
TCTCGGCGGCGGGTTCGGGCGCAAGTCAAAGCCCGACTACGTCTGCGAAGCGGCGATGCTTTCAAAGACCGTCGGCAAGCCGGTGAAGGTCGTCTTCAGCCGCGAGGACGACATCAAGTTCGACTTCTACCATGCCAATGCCGGCATGTACATGAAGGCCGCCCTGGACGAAAAAGGCCGACCCACCGCTTGGCTCCACCGCAGCGTCTTCCCGTCGATCGGGTCCACCTTCGACGCGACGGCCGAGTACGGACAGGAGTTCGAAATGGGCATGGGCTGGGTCGATCTGCCCTATGCCATCGCCAATCATCGCGCCGAAAACGGGCCCCATAAAAATCACGTTCGCATCGGCTGGATGCGAGCCGTCGCGCACATCTATCACGCCTTCGCCATCCACTCGTTTGTTGATGAACTGGCAGCCAAAGCGGGTCGTGACCGCGTCGAGTACATCCTCGATCTGCTGGGGCCAGACCGCAAAGTGCCGATCGAACCCGTCGGCATGAAGTATTGGAATAACGATCAGGGGCAGGATACCTATCCCGTCGACACGGCCCGGCTCAAGCGGGTTGTCGAACTCGTCGCCGAAAAATCCGGCTGGGCGAATAAGAAGCCGCAGAAGGGTCGGGCCCTCGGCATCGCCGCCCATCGCAGCTTCCTCTCCTACGTCGCCGCTGTGGTCGAAGTCGTCGTCGACGAACGCGGCCGCGTCACCATCCCTCGGGTCGACATCGCCATCGACGCCGGCCGCATCATCAATCCAGAGCGCGCCAAGTCGCAACTGGAAGGGGCCGCCGTCTTCGGTACCAGCCTCGCCATGATGGGCGAGATCACCGCCGCTGACGGCAGAATCGTCCAGTCCAACTTCAATAACTATCCCGTCGCCCGCATGCCGGAAGCGCCGCTTGTGACTCACGTCCATCTCGTGCCGAGTAACGCTCTTCCCGCCGGCATTGGCGAGCCCGGAGTCCCACCGATAGCGCCCGCCATAACGAGCGCGATCTTCGCCGCCACCGGCAAGCGGGTCCGGGAACTGCCGATTCGGAAAACAAAACTAGTCTAGTGGAACGGCCCTAGTAAAATGGGGCCTTTCGCGCTTCTCCCGGTAGTTGGAAGTTCGAATCGTTTACTTCACTATGCGGAAAGGTCGACTCGCCCGCCGCAGAAACAACAGCGTGTTGACGGTTATGGTGAACCAGCCGCACCAACTGTTTGGATACGAGTTAGCCCAGTCCCGCGGAATCCCGCTCGACCATAGTGGATTGGCACTGCCGATGAAGAAACTTGCGGGGGCGTGATAGACGACCATCGCCCGCAGGCCAATCGCGGCGGGCCACGGCGAAAGCCACCCCAAGTACGGAATGCCGAAGCTGGGGGCCGTCGTTAGTATCAGAAACAGCGTCGAGCCCCAACGGTGAAACAGAAACACCCGATATGGTCGAAAAGGGCCACCGCAACGATCGACGATTCAATGCAAAATGAGCGCCGTACGGATGCGGCAGGCGCAGCGCTTTGTGTAGATAGGAAAGCCCCCGGCTTCCTTACTGACGATCCACATCGCAATCGGGCGGTAAGTTGTCAGAATCAGTAGGATTGTAGCGGACAAGATCACGGGTACTGTCTTGATCTCCATCGCTACGCTCAGCAGCAGGCCGCACGCCCCGACTTTCCATCATAAACGTCGACGCCACGATGAGGACGAGCATCAGTGGGTCGGGATTGCCATGAAACCCGGACCCGAAAATGGCTACCGGGCTACCAGCGAACACGCAGAGCAACGGGGTACCGATGGGCCAAACGTCCCTCCAGGCGGCCAAGTGTAAAAGTGCGAGCGTCCCCGGATCGGCCAGCGACGAAGTCGCCGTCAGCCCTGTGCACAAAGAGATTCCTGTCAGCTCCTCCAACCGACCCCACAGGCTGAGCGCGAAAAGTATCATCGGAGGATGGTTGAAAACCCGATGATGCGCTACTTTGCCGTCTTCATAAATCGGGGCGAATTCCGCGTAAACCGCGGGGCCACCCTCTGCGCGGATCACCTGTCGATCGGCCTCCCAGATGCGCATGTCGTTGGTGCCGGTCGTACACCAATCCAGCGCCAGTTTACTAAAGAATGCCACCAGCGCGATCGCGACGATCGTCGACCGCCGGTGCAGCAGCGAACGCTGGAGCTGCACATCGGTTCCCTGATCCATGGGAATGAAGATAAACAAAGCTTGCGGACCAAAGCCACCAGAACCCAAAAAACGGATGAACCCAAAGGAAGGGGCGGCTAACGCCACCTCTTCCTCGGGTCCATCCGTCGCTTACAAACTTTGACGGATTGAACTAGAACGCAATCCGTAGCGCAAACTGGATTTCACGCGCCGGGGTGTTCAACCCCGTAATCGTGCCAAATCCACCGCTCGAGCGGTTCGCATTCGGATTCCCCAGGTTGGTCTTGTTCAAAAAATTGAACGCCTCCATCCGGAACTCCGTCTTGAACTTCTCGGTGATGTGGAAGTCCTTATGGAGCCCAAAGTTCATCTGGTGGATCGAAGGCCCCCGCACAATGTTCCGCCCCGCATTGCCAAACGGGAATCGCGGATCTGTCGGATTAACCACCGTATCCGAATTCAGCCAGCGCTGCACCGTCCGCTGCCCTTCCGGCATCACCGGATTCCCCGTGATATTCGGCCGATAGTTCGGCGCCCCGCTCACCTGAAACTGAGCCGACGGGCCCCAGGTCAGATTCACCGGCGTTCCGCTGCCGGAGAAGTTGATCGCCGAAAGCCGCCAACCGCCAGCCACCAAATCGGTCGCCTTGTTCCAGCTCGAACCGAACATCCGGCCCTTGCCGAACGGCAGGTCGTACAGGAAGGTCGTTACATTGTTGAGCGGCTGATCATAGCCGCCCAAACCTTTTTCCGACGCCAGGTTCTGGTAGTTTACCCGGCTGTTGTCTCCGTTCGCCGTCTCCAGATGGCCCGAGGCGTTGTCAATCGCCTTCGACCAGGTAAACGAATTCAGCAGATAAAAACCGTTCGCAAACTTCCGCTCCAGCTTCGCCTGGAAGGCATGATAATCCAGGAAACCTCCCGCAAAAGCGGATTGAATGTAGCTGTAGCCGACAATCGGCCGTCGGGCGTCCACCGAGAAGTTTTCCCCCGGGTTATTCGGACGCGCCGTATTCAGGTCGCCCAAAATCATCAGGTTCCGGCCCATCGTGCCGACATAGCCCAGGTCCAACACCAACCCGGCACCGATCTGCCTCTGAATCGTCACGTGGTAGCTCTTCACTGACGCCGAAGGCAGATCGAATGGAATCTGGTTCGTCCGCACCGTATTCGTCCGCACGTTCGCGATCGTCAGGAAGTTGTCCGGAAAGCCCCGTTCGAACGGCAAAAAGCACGTCGCCGGGTTATAGCTCCCCGTCGTCGGGCATAAGGTCTGCCCACCGCTCGGCACCGCCGGCGCCACTTGGTTAATGTTCGGATTCAAAATGTACGGCAGATTGTAAGCCAATAGATTCTCGCCGCCCATCCGGTTGAAGTGCAGATAGCTAACGCCAAATGCGGCCCGAATCACCGTTTTGTCGTTCAACGTGTAAGCGGCACCAATGCGCGGCCCGATATTGTTCCGGTCCGGGTTCACGAGCGAACGGTCCCGCAATGAACCCTCCTTCGCCTGAACCATCGTCCTCGTCGCCGGATCGAAATTCGACAACCGATTCT
>CANNLB010000503.1 GCA_947505565.1 Acidobacteriota bacterium
GACGAAGAGTTGAAACTCCATGTCTTCGAAATGGCGCACCATCATCGCGTGCCAATCGCGCAGTTCGAGGCGGTGGTTCTGGCGAATTCCAAAGCCTTCTTCCTGCTGGGCGCCGATGACGTCCTGGACGAAGAAGCCGAGCAGGCCCCAGTCGTAGAGTTTGCGTTCCCACCACTTCATGGTCTGGTAATAGGCGCAGCGATACAGGCGCAGGGACAGCCGTCGGCGCATGGGCTCTTCGGCAAAAATGAAGAGTCCGCCTGGCGCCAGGACCCGCTTTGCTTCAATGAAGACGGCTTCGATGTCCTGAAACTGCGACAGCATCTGGTATGCGATGACGGCGCGGAGGGAGCCATCCTGAAACGGCAGATTCAGCGCATCGCCGGCGATGCGGACGGGTGCTTTCGAGAAGCCGCAACTGTCCATCAGCGAGATGCCATAACGGAGGGAATCGGCGGAGATATCGAGGGCGAAGCCGTCGGCTCCGAACTCGTTGCAGAGCATGTAGGACGAGTGGCCGGCGTTGGCCCCGATCTCGACGAAGGGCGTCATGGAGCCGATGAAGGCGGCGTGCTGGTGGAGCAGAGCGCCGCGCCGGACGTTCTCTTCGAGGTAGACGCGTTGAGCGCGGGCGGGCTCGCCGAGCGAGGCGAAATTATGAAATTCCACTTGGGCGCGCTTGACGGCCAGGGTCTGTGATTCATTACTCAAGGGAAAGTTCCTGCCAGGGGAAACTACGCAGATCGTCAATCAGGAAGTCCGGCTTCAACAGAGCCAAATCCGCCGCGGGGGATACGCCGGTGGCGACGGAGACGATCGGAATTCCATTGGCCTGCGCGGCCAAAATATCATTTTCATGGTCGCCGACTAAGGCGATCATCGAGCGACTGGTGATCCAGCCTTCTCGTCGGGCGCGCCCAATGGCGTGAGCCACGAGCTTGCGCCGTTCGTCGGCAAATTCGGCAAAGGCACCGTAGTGAAGGTAGGGCAGTAGACCGGCCCGTTCGATTTTCTTCCATCCGATGCGGGACAGATTACCGGTGACGAGTCCGGTCCGCACCTGTCGCCGGGCGAGTTTATAAAGGAGGCGACGCGCCCCGGGACAGACTTTCGATTTTAAATCTGGAACCCGCCGTACGTATAAATCCTGAGCTTTTGCCATCACGGCCGGCATCGCTCGTCGTATCTGCCCTTGGGTGGCTCCGGCCTCTTCGAGCATCAAGGCGATGATCTGCCCGTCGAGCATTCCTTGCGTCGGGATGCGCGCTGTGGAAGCTTCTAAACCGGTGATGGCGCGCGCGGCGTCCTCGAGCGCCTGCCGATGGTGCGGCCCCGCTCGGCGAACCAGCGTCCCATCGATATCAAATAGCAAGAGTGGCGGAGGCAACCATTCATGATACCCTTTCAGCCAGTGGATAAGGACAACTGGATGTCCGCACGAACACCCCTCGACGTGTTCTTAACCCAGGTCCGTAGTGACCCTGACTTCCCGGCTTGCGCCGAGCACGTCCGAGCAATTTTGGCGCTTTCGAACGATCTGAATGTCACGATTCAGAAATTTGCCGCGACGATTCAACAGGACGTTGCGCTGACGCTGCGGATCCTGCGTACGGCAAATTCATCGCTCTATAACCGGTCGGGTCGGCCGCTATTGAGTGTAGCGCATGCCGCCTCGTTATTAGGCCTTGATGCGTTGACCCACATCGCGGCTAGTTCGCGGTTTCTGGAGCACTACGCCAAGAAGTCTCCGGGCATTCTTGAACTCGTCACGCTGTCGCTGCTTTCGGCCAACGTTTCAAAGCAACTGTTGACCAAGACGGACGCGCGGCTTTCGGAAGAGGCGTACCTGGCTGGCATGCTCGCCAATGTCGGCGAGATCGTTTTCGCGTATCACCGGCAGGCCGATTACCTTAACATTTTGGCGGCTTGCGAGGGCAAGTTGATGGCGGAGAAGGTGGTGACTCGGCAGATGGTGGGGTTTACCTTCGATGAGGTCGGCCGGGAGGTGCTCGCTTCTTTCGGGCTGCGGGGGGCGCCGCAAATGGCGGTGTCCTCGGAGCCGGAACTGCTCAAGTCGAGCGCTGCCGACGACCCGGATAGCCGCATCGCACTGGCCGCCAAATTGGGTACCATCGTGGTGGGGGCGAGCCAGCGCTGCGACGAAGAAGAACAGAAAAAGATTCTGAATCACTGGTGTTCGACTTATGGCGGGGTATTCGGGGTTACGGCGGAGATGGTTCCGAAGCTGATGGAGCGTGCGCTGGAAGAGGCGCAGGACAACCTGCGCCATCTTGGCGTGCGCCCCGATAGTCTGAAACTTTCCGAGCGTCGGGTGAAGGAACCGCTGGAGGATATGCTGGTCCGAGCCGAAGGCGGCGTCGATAAACAAAGCGCTATCGCGCTCGCGCTGGATGCCATTCTCGAAACCGATATGTTCGAACGGGCCACTTACTGCGAGGTCACGCGGACCTTGGAGAGCTTGGACGCGGTGGGCGCACTGGGAATGGATGCGGCGGCGGCGCGGAAGCTGTTCGCTTCGTCGGTGGCTTTCCCGAAGCGGCCGCCGCTATCGCTGGCGGTGGTGATGAAGCAGGATCTGCTTGTGGACCTGGCGCACGACGTGCGATTCCGAGAATCTCAGTTCGTCAAGGCCCTGAATCCGGCGGTGTTTGCGGTGTTGCCGGTGGTTTTGAATCGCCAACTGGCTGGCGTTCTTTACGCCGACCGGACGACCGCTTGCCAGACGGACGGCGTGCTGCCTCGCCTCGGCAAGATCAGGGATTCTCTGGCGCACGCGCTGACGCTCGTTCGATAGCCTGAATGCTATAGAGCAGTGCGCGCGGGACGTGGAAAGCGCACTTGTAGGCTCCGCCTTTTAGCTCCGTTGCGACCACGCCTCGCCGGTCGCAGTAGCCGAACCATTCGCCGAACGCGGGGTCCGGGAAGGTGGCGAAGGTGTAGGCGTGAACCCGGTCGAGCCAAACTTTGTAGCGCTCGTCGCCCGTGCGGGTATAGGCGAGGACTAGCGCGTAGATGGCTTCGGTGTGTGGCCACCAGAGCTTCATGTTCGCTTCGAGTTCCGGTCGGGGTCGACCTTCGAGATCCATGAAGTAATAGAGCCCGCCGTATTCTTGATCCCAGCCGAAGTTGAGGGCCGTGAGAATCGAGTTGAGGAGCATTTTCTCCAGGGCTGGGTTCTGCACCCGTTCGACCGAGTGGAGCAGAAACCAGGCGATTTCGAGGATGCTTCCGGGGCAGACCATTCTTCCTTCGGGCAGGTCGCGGGGGGCGACGTTTTCGAGGAGGAGGCCGGAGGCGGGATCGAGATGCTGCCACACGGCCGCTTGGCAACGGGCGATGATCTCGGGGTAGCGAGGGTCGTCGTCGACCGCCATCAATTCCATCGCGAGGAGGGCCAACACCATGATGTCGGCGAGTTGGGACGGGGCGGCCGCGGCGCGGCCCAAGACCGATGGGTCCTTCACCCAGCTTTCGATTTGCCAGAAGAGTGCGCGGGCGTCTTCGACGCGTCCTTGGGAGACATAGGCCAGTGCGACGAAGACTGCGGAGTAGGGCTTGCGCTGGAAGTAGCCGGGTGCTCCGTCGCGGGTTAAGGAGAACCAAACGCGGGGTTCGCCTTGGCGGGCGTGGCGGTGGACGAAGCCGAAGATGAGTTCGGCGGCGTCGCGAAACTCCG
>CANNLB010000504.1 GCA_947505565.1 Acidobacteriota bacterium
CGCCCGGCCTTCCAACTCCGCCTCCGCTCCGCTCGACTCCAGATGCCGCCGGTTCACATCGGCCAGGAAATCCAACTGCTTCCGCTGCTCCGCCGTCGTCACGCTGGCGTCGTGCAGATAATCGATCCGCGCGTTCTTGGCGTCGCCCGACTTCCCAATCGGCGTCCCCTGATAAATCGCCGGCAGGAACGCGCTGCCGAACAGTTGCGGCGTGCCCCCGTCCCCGCTCAACACGGGGCAAATCGTGACGAACCCAGGCAGATTCTGGTTTTCCGTCCCCAGGCCGTACAGCGTCCACGCCCCCATCGACGGCCGCACCTGAATGCTCTGCCCGGTGTGCAACTGCCGAATCGCCGGGGCATGTGCCTCGCTATCAGCGTGCATCCCGTGCAGAAAGCACAGATCGTCCACCACCCCTCCGATATGCGGCAGCATCTCGGAGAGCAACATCCCGCGCTGCCCCTGTCGTACAAACTTTCCCATCGGCCCAAAAATCCGGGAGTCCCGAATTCCCGGTGCCTCGTAGTTCTTCGGCAGCTTGAACGTCAATGGCTGGCCGTTCCGCTTCTCGAGCTCCGGTTTGTATTCGAATAGGTCGATCTGCGACGGCCCGCCCTGCATAAACAGAAAGATGATCCGTTTGGCCCGCGCCGCGTGATGGGGCGTCCGCACGTGCAAGTTCTCCGCCGCCAACAACCCTTCCAACGCTACGGACCCAAATCCGCAAGCGGCCTGTCGCAAAAGAACGCGTCGATTCATCATCAGCCTCGATACAAGAATTCGTTCGAAATCAGCAGCGTATGGCAAAGGCGTTTCCACGCCTCCGCCGGAGTGAAGGCTCTCACAAAGGCTAACCACTGTTCGCCTTCGCCTGCTCGTAGTTCCCGCCCATATACCCGCCGCGCCAACGCTCGGACCCGTGCTTGGTCGGTCGTCTTCATGGCGAGCAGCGACTCCGCTAACGCCGCCGCCTGCTCCTGTACGAACGGCGCGTTCATCAGATACAACGATTGCGTTGGAATGGTCGTGGCCTGTCTTGGCCCCGTGATCTGGTTGGCATCCGGAAAGTTGAACAAGTTCAAAATATCGAGCTCTGGCAGCTGGCTCTTCCGTAGTACCGGCAAATACACCGACCGGCGCAGCCGCGTCGCCGGGTCCAACTTCGCCTCTTCGTTCAAGAACTCGGGCTCGGCGAGGTTCACATTTCCCGGTACATCAAAGGGAAGCGCGGGGCCGCCCACGCTCGCTTGCATTGTCCCGCTCACCACCAACATCGCGTCCCGAATCGTCTCTGCTTCGAGCCTTCTGCGGCTCATGCGCCACAGCAGTCGATTCTCCGGATCCACTTCCATCCCCGCGGCCAAGCTGTCGCCGCCGAGCCGATAAACGCGGCTCAACGCGATCCGCCGGACCAATTTCTTGAGCGACCAACCGCCCTCCATAAATTCAGTCGCCAGATAGTCCAGTAGCTCCGGATGGCTCGGGGCCGTGCCCCGCGTCCCGAGATTGTCGATGGTCGGCGCAATCCCCGCTCCGAACAGGTGGTGCCAAACGCGGTTCACCATCACCCGGGCCGTCAGCGGGTTTTCCTTTCGGCCGATCCACTCCGCCAACTCCTTGCGTCCGCTCGTGAAATCGGCGATGTCCAGTTTTCCTTCCAGGCCGCCGATGACCACGCCACTGCGCGGGGTCTCGTTGCTGAGTTGGTGCGCATTCCCGCGCACGTTCACGCGGCAATCGGTCGGCATGTCGGCGTCCTGAACCGCGTGGGCTATCGGTGGCACCACCGGCAGATACTCGAGCAGCTTTACCGCCTGATTGGCCTTGGCGATCTCCTTATCGAGCGGCTTTCCCTGTGCCCGCAGCGCGGCCAACTCCTCCCGTGCCGCAGTCAGTCGGCTCCAATATTCGCGCGTCTCCTCCGCCCGTTTGGCTAACTCCTCCGGCAGTTCAGGGAGCACCACGGAGTTGATGTTACTGAAGACGCTCAAACCCATCCGCCCTGTGAGGGTCCGGGTGCTCGCCAGAATCCCCGCCATCCCGTAGTAATCGGCCAATGTTATCGGGTCGAATTTGTGATCGTGACAGCGGGAGCAGCCCATCGTCAGCCCCAGAAACGAGCGGCCGACCATGTCCACCTGCAGGTCGACGACGTCCATCCGCAGCTGCACTTTATCGGCGTTGACGAGGGGCCATGGCCCCAGGGCCAGAAACCCTGTGGCGACCAGATTGTTCCGCCGCTCCTCCGGCTTGGTCCACGGCAATTGGTCGCCAGCCAGCTGTTCGAGGATGAACCGAGGGTATGGAACGTCCCGGTTGATCGAGTCGATCACATAGTCCCGATAGCGCCACGCGTGGCGGGCGGGCACTCGTCGGCCAATCTCGATGTTATCGGCGTAGTAAGTCTGGTCGAGCCAGTGGCGTCCCCAGCGTTGCCCAAAGCCCGGCGAAGCCAGCAGACGGTCGACGGTTTTCTCGTAGCTGCGTTCGCGCAGGAACTCGTCCTGCTCGGCGAGCGTCGGGGGCAGCCCGGTCAGGTCCAACGAGACACGGCGCAGCCAAGCCTCCGCAGTCGCATCGGCTACCGGCACCAGGCCTTTGGCTTCTAAGCGGGCGAGGACAAAGCGGTCCATTTCATCGCGGGCCCATGGCTCGTTCTTCACGGCCGGCACTGCTGGCCTGTGCAAGCGTTTCCACGCCCAATGGTCTGGGTTCGTTTTCTTTGTTCCGCCGACGGCGACGGCAAGCGGGACCTCGTCTGGCCAGGCCGCCCCGGCGCTGATCCACGAGCGGAAGTCCTCGATCACCGCGGCGGGCAGCATGCCCGTCGGCGGCATCTTCGTCGAGCCCTTATACAGCAGCGCCTGGAATAATCGGCTCGCCTCCGGGTGACCGGGCACGACGATGGCGCTGTCCGGTTTTGTATCCAGACGCAAGCTCGCGAAGGAGATCTTGGCCTTGGTCGAATGGCAGCTCCAACAATGGGCGGCCAGCACCGGCCGAATCTTCCGCTCGAAGAACTGCACGTCGTTCTGGGCCAAAGCCAGCCCGAAGGAAACGAAGAGGAGGACGATAATCAGACGCATGCGAAACCCACCGGGAGTTTATACAACTTACCAGGTAGCCGTCAAACGGCGATTACGGTCGGCACCCCAATCAAGACCTCATGCGCGTAATTCAGACATCGAGCCGTATTCCTCAAAGCCATCCTCCGGAGCGTCGATCTCTTCCCTCGCAACCGGCTTTCTGAGGAAGTCCGGCTTTGTTTTCGGCCGAACGTCACGCTCCAGCACTCCTGAGTTCCATCAAAGCGTTGCCGCTTCGGCACCGTCAAACTCTGTTTACGGGCGAGCGGAGCTTGGCGAATCGCCTTCGTTTCATCGTCCAATCGAAATCAACTCCTTGGCCGTCCGATGGTAGATCCTTTTACCGTCGAAGGAGATCGAGTTTTGGCTCCAGGTCTTTCCGAGTGGCCCCAGGTCATTCACTCCCAAAATCGCCCTTTCATCCAGCACCTTGGCCCGCGCGTCGAGCACGTATGTCGTCCCTATTGAAGTTGTGAAAAAAATCTTGTGATTGATCGCCACCGGGCTCCCCCAGAACGCCGGTGTTTCCCATCCGTCCATCCGCGATCGGTCCTCGGTCGCCACGTCGACCCCTTCCGCGTTGGTCGACTCGGTTCGCAGCGCCACG
>CANNLB010000505.1 GCA_947505565.1 Acidobacteriota bacterium
ACGAGGCCGGGGGCGTATTGGAATTCGGGGCGGCCGGTGAAGGGGTCCTGGTCGACGCGGCGCTGGGCCTGGCGGAGCTTGATGGCGGGATGTGGGGTTCCGTCGACGCGTTCGTAGCGGAGGGCGAGGGGGAGGTGGAGGACTTCTTCGGGGAGGCGCTTGATGGATTCGCGGAGGAAGTCGTCGATTTCGTTGGCGCTGACGGAGATCTGTCCTTGGGAGCGGAAGAACTGGATCCAGGGGATGGATTGGGTGGCGCGGAGGGGGCCGATGGCGCGGCGGTGGAGGAGAAACGACCCGGCAACGATGAGAGTAGAGCCATCGAGGGCGAGCATTTCGTCTTCGCGGAAGAACTCGGCGGAGATCTGCCAACTGCCGTCTCCGCCTTGTTGCCAGAGGAGGCGGAAGCCGAAGGGGTCGGGGTCCCAGGTGAGGGGTTGAGTGAGCGACCGTTCTTCGGAGTTGGGGCTTTTGAGGAAGCAGCGGCCGGAGCCGCAGAGGAGGGGGAGGAGGCGGAGGCCGAGGGCGGGGGAGAGTTCGTAGTTGGTATAGATCTCTTCGGCGGGGTAGGTGGCGTAAGTCGAAAGGACGCCGCGGGAGCCGGCGAGGGAGAGGAGGATTTCGCGGTCCTCGGAGGGGTCTGGCATCTCCTGAAGCTGTTCGAGGGACAGGCGGAGGGGGTAGGTTCGATTCCAGCCGCCGCCCTTTTGATTCGGGGTGCGGGCGAGGATTTGCAGTGAGATGGCGCGACCGTTGCGGAGGGTATCGAGGGGGTCGACAAAGTAGAGGATTTGCTCGTTTTCGGGGCGGGGTTCGATGCGGCGCGAGGGGGTAACGCTGGCTTTGGCGTCGATATCGCGGAGGTAGAGACGCCAGTTGGGGAGGCCGGCTTCGCCGGGGAGGTCGTCGGGGCCTTGGGCGATATTGAGATTGAGTTCGAGGCTGGTCCAGCGGATATCACTGAGATAGCCGAGGCGTTCGGCGTCGACGGCGGTGGCCCAGAGGTGTTTGCAGGGGCCCTTTTTGCGAAAGGTTTCGCAGCCGCAGTAGAAATAGACATCGCCGCCGTCGACGCGGACGGTGACGCGGTATTCCTGCGTTCCGAGGGCGATGGCTTTGACGGCGAACTTGCTGCCCTGGCGAATTTTGACGCGTTGGGTCTGGACGTACTCCCAGCCGGCATTCCGGGTGTCGGCGTCAAAAAAAAGGGCGAGCTTATCGAGAAGGGTCTTGATGGCCATCGGCTTTAATTGTTCTGGAGGAACTCCCGAAGAAGGCCAAGAGCGGAGGCCAGGATGGGCTTTTCGACGGCGTAGCAGAGGCGGACGGAGCCTTCGCCGCCGCTACCAAAGGCGACGCCGGGCGCGAGGCCGACTTTGGTTTGGAGCAGGAGGCGTTTGCAGAAATCGAAGGAGTCCGAGAGACCCTTGATTTGGGGGAAGAGATAGAAGGCCCCATCGGGTTCGGGAACAGTGACGCCGGGCATGGTGCGGAGCTCGGCGGCGCAAAAATCTCGGTTGGCGCGAAGCATGGCGAGGAGTTCGGCGAGGAAGGGTTCGCCGTCGCGGAGGGCGATTTCGCCGGTTTTCTGCACGAACGGCGGGGTACAGGAGACGATGAATTCGTTGAGCTGGGTGGCTTTGGCAATGAGGTCGGCGCGGCCGATCAGCCAGCCTAGGCGCCAGCCGGTCATGCAATAGGACTTGGAAAACGACTGGGCGACGAGGACGGCGTCGTCGCGGGTAGCGAGACGCAGGATGGAGGGTTCGATGTTGGCGGGGCCGTAGGTGAGGCGTTCATAAACCTCGTCGGCGAGGAGCCAGAGACCGTGGCGGCGGGTGAAATCGAGAAGGCGCTGTTGGTCTTCGAGGGTGGCCACCCAACCGAGGGGGTTGGAGGGCGTGGTGTACATGAGGAAGCGGGTGCGAGGGGTGACGGCGGCTTCGAGGGCGTCGAAATCGATGCTGTAGCGGTCGCCGGAGAGGGGCTGGGCCATTTCGATGGCGCGGGCGGAGTTCATGCCGACCATGGAGCAGGCGTTGGGCCAGGCGGGGGTAAGGATAAGGGCCTCGTCGCCGGGGTTGAGGAGGCAGCGGATGGAGACGTTGAGGGCTTGGACGCCGCCGCTGGTTACGATGATTTCGCGGGTGGGGTCGAGCGTGACGGCGTGGTGGAGTTGGTAGTAGTCGGCGAGGGCTTGGCGTGTTGACAGCAGGCCGGCATTGGGGCAGTAGGTGGTGAAGCCGTCGGCCATCGCGCGGGCGGCGGCTTCCTTCAAGAACGTCGGCGTGGGGAGATTGGATTCGCCGAAGAAGAGCTTGTGGACGCCGTCCATGGTGAGGGCGATTTCGGCAAGTTCGCGGATACGGGAATGCGCGACGGATTGGGCGGAGGAGGATACGAGCGCTGGCATTTAAGAGAAGAGTTCCGCGAGAGGGAGGGCGAAGCCGGGAAGGAGGGGAGAGGTTAGGCTGCCTGTTTCGCGGACTTCGCGGACGGCATTTTTTGTATAGATGGCAATGGTTCCGCGCCGGGGGTAGAGGACCCAGATTTCGGAGACGGCGGATTCGCGATAGAGGGCGATTTTTTCCATCAGACGGGTGGCGGAATCGGCGGAGACGATTTCGATGGCGATGTCGGGGATGCTGGTGCGGGCCACTTCACATGAGTTGATCAGAAGGCTGAGGTCGGGGACGAGCATGGCGTCGCCGAACCAGAAGGAGGAGCCGATCAGGAGGCGAGGGCGACCGGCGAAGAGGCTGAGGGCAAAGGCCAAGTTGCTCTTGACGATTTCGTGAGTCTCGCCCCTGTTTTCAGCGGGCTCCTCCCAGATTTCGCCGTGGACCAATTCCCGGTGCGGGTTTTCGATTTCCGGTAGGGCCAAGAATTCGTCGACGGTGATCCTGACTGCTGCGGAGGCCATCTCACTAGCTTAGCCGAGCGGCGGGCATTTAGGAAAAAAGCTCTTCGAGAGGGAGCGCGAAGCCGGGGAGGAGGGGGGAGGTTAGGATTTCTTTTCGGCGGAGTTCGGTGATGCCGGTGGGAGCGTAGATGAGGACCTCGGTATCGTGCGGAAGGACAACCCAAACTTCCTTGACGCCGCGCGAGCGGTAGGAATTGACCTTACGGAAAAGCTGTTCGGCTGACTCAGGCGAAACGACTTCGACGACGATTTCGGGGGTGAAGGTCATGTGTCCGCGGGCATGGATGCCGGGACGGTCCTTGATGAGGGCGCTTGTATCGGGGATCAGTGATTCGGTTTCGGAGAAGCGGTAGAGGGGCTCCGCCACTACTACGAACTTCTCTGGCTCACCGGCGGAGAGGATGAGGCGACGGAGGATTCGGCTTTGATTGCCTCGCGCGGTTCGCTGGCGGCACACATGGGAACCTCAACGATCTCTCCGTCAAGCAGCCCCCGCTTGATTCCATCGACCTCTGGCAAGACGACAAATTCATCGACGGAGGTTTTCAAGGCAGCGGAGGCCATGAATTTACCCTAGCCCAGGGGCGGGGTGTCCTGGGACATCTCTTCGATGTTAATGAGAGTGGGGTAGTTACCGCTGTAACAGGCGTAACAGAAGTCGCGGTTGTGGTCGCCGACGGCTTCGGTAAGTTTAGCCATGGGAAGATAGCCGAGTGAGTCAGCTTCGACGAACTTACGGATCTCTTCGTTCGAGGAGTTGGCGGCAATC
>CANNLB010000506.1 GCA_947505565.1 Acidobacteriota bacterium
TCGGTGACTCCACGCCGACCACTCTCCGGGCGCGAAGGCCGACTGCTGGAGTAGCACCTGCGCGCACAGGGGAATAGTTAGACCAAGAAGTAACCAGATCCGCATATCGCCACTCTACCAGTTCGTCAGCGATCCATCGGGCCGCCGCAGCATCGGCGTCAGCGAGTACCGCTCTTTATGATCGCCAATCAGTTGTAGCTGTTGGGTGTCCACTTCGACGCCCAAACCCGGGCGTTCGTTCGGCCACAGCTTTCCGTTCTTCAGGTCGTAGCTCTGGCTGAGGTACGGCCACTTCCGCGTCCCGCCCATCACCATCTCCATCAGCACCGGCCCGGCAAACGCCGCTGAGCAGTGCACCATCGCCGCTTCGGAGATGGGCCCGGTGAAGTGGGGAATCAAGCCTACGTAATGTGTTTCGCACATCGCCGCGATCTTCTGAAACTCCGTAATGCCGCCCACGTTCGGAATCGTCGCCCGCGCGTAGTCGATCAGGTGTTGCTCAATCAGTTCGTTCCATTCCCATTTCGGCCCAAACTGTTCGCCTACCGCGATCGGCACTTTCACCTGATGCCGCAGCGTCCGGTAGATCCCCGGGTTCTCACTCCGCACCAAGTCTTCAACGAAGTACGGTCGCAACGGCTCCAGCTTGTTGGCCAGCGTCACGGCGTCGGGCATATCCAACTCGGTATGGAAATCGATGCACCAAGCCCCGTCTTTGCCGACGCCTTCCCGCACCTGCTGACACAGCTCATAAACTCGGTTCACCGTCTCGAACCGATCCATCACCCCGGCGCGCACGTCGGTTGAAATCCGGTAGGCGCGGTACCCTGCGTCGACGCAGGCCTTGGCGACCTCCTTCGGCGTACCCGGGGCCGGGTAGCCGGTCGAATAGCATTCCACGTATTCGCGCGCCTGTCCGCCGAGCAACTGATACACCGGCACGCCCAGCGCCTTGCCCTTCAAGTCCCACAGTGCCACGTCCAGCGCCCCGAGCGCGTGTACCTTCTCCCGGCCCGCCGGGTAAAAATACGAGCGGTACATTGTTTGCCAAAGCTTATCCGTCCGGAACGGATCCTCGCCGATCAACAGCCCCGCGCACTGCTCCATCGTATCTCCGGCTCCGCCCTCGCCGACGCCGATCAACCCCGAATCGGTCTCTACCAGCACGACGTTCGTGCTTTGGTTAAACAGCGGTTGCCGGGTATTCGGCCGTCCGGCGGCGTCGGTCGGTGTCTTGTAGTACCGAATGCGCGTAATCTTCGTCTTCGGAAGCCCGAGGGCGTCGGCGCGGTCAGCCAAGGTGAGTGCGCCGGCGGTGCCGAGGCAAGCGTTAAGAAATGCTCTACGATTCATGCTTGAGCTAGCATATCTCAGCCCCGCCGCTCCCAACGAGAAAGGCCCTGCGGTAGCAGGGCCTTTCTCAGTCTCTTCGGAAAAATGTGGTGGCCGGGGAGGGACTTGAACCCCCGACACGCGGATTTTCAGTCCGCTGCTCTACCAACTGAGCTACCCGGCCACAACCCTTCTAATCTATCACTTTTGCAGTGCTTCGAGCAACTCTCCGGTCGATTTCTCTACCTCGGCGTGCAGGCTGTTCCCGTGCGAATCCATTGTCACGATCGCCACAAATCCATCGGCTTCCAGATGCCACATCGCTTCCGGCACCCCCAATTCAAACCAATACACACCTTTTACCCTCTTTAGCGTCCGGGCGTAGAACTGCGCTGCCCCTCCGATTCCGTTCAGATAAACGGCTCCGCACTCCTGCAACCCCTTCGACGTCTTCGCTCCCATACCGCCCTTACCGATCACGGCGCGCACCCCGTACCGTCGAAGCACCTCGGCTTGATACGGCTCCTCGCGGCTGGATGTCGTTGGCCCGGCGGCCTTCACCACCCACCGTTCGCCCTCCTTCAGCATCACCGGCCCGCAGTGGTAGAGAATCTGCCCGTCCAGGCTCACTGGCGGGGGTTCGTTCATCAGCCGTGCATGCACCGCGTCGCGCCCGGTGTACATGTCGCCGCGGATGATCACCACATCGCCCACGTGCAGTGCCCGCATCTGCGCCTCTGTCAATGGAGCCGTCAACGTCACCTCCCGCCCCGTCAGCGGGAATCCGTCCATCTTCGAAAGCTTCTCCACCTCGCGCTCCGGATCCCGATAGAGCCACTGGTTGATCGCGCCCGTTGTCGCGTCCAGCCGCACGCCCAATCGCCGATACGCCCAGCAATCATAGGCCACTGAAACGAAGAAACTCGCCGGCAGCCGATTCGCCGCCATCACCTTGCAGCCGATCAGCGACACGTTACCGCCAAACCCCATCGGCCCCACGCCGATTTTGTTGGCCTCCTCCAGCACCTCGGCTTCCAGCTTCGCCAACATCGGTTCCGGGTTCACATCGTCCAATTCGCGAAACAGTTCGTGCTTGGCCAGGTAGTAGCCATGCGCCCGATCGCTGCCGATGCAAACGCCCAACGCTCCCGGTGCGCAGCCTTGCCCCTGCGCCTGCCACACCGCGTGCAGCAAACACTTCTTTACGCCTTCAATGTTCCGCCCCGCCTTGCCCAAGTGCTCGAGCTCGGTCGGCAGAGAATACTGAATATTCTTGTTCTCGCAGCCCCCGCCCTTCAGAATCAGCTTCACTTCGACGTCGTCCCGCTCCCACTGCTCCCAGTGGATCACCGGCGTCTCCGCGCCCAAGTTGTCGCCCGAGTTATGGCCGGTCAACGAGTCCACCGAATTCGGCCGCAGCTTCCCGCGTTGGGTCGCCTCCGCCACCGCAGCCTTGATCGCCTTCTTAATCGCGATCTGGCTCACGCCCACTGGCGTATGCACGACAAAGGTCGGCATGCCCGTATCCTGGCAGATCGGGCCTTCGTCCTCGGTTGCCATGTCGATGTTGTTGGCGATGATGTTCAGCGCCTGCGACGCCTGAGTATCGGGCTTCTCCTGCTCAAGGGCAACGCCCATCGCCTTCCGCACATCGGGAGGCAGATTCGTCGCGGTCTGGGTGATGAGTTCAACGAGGCTACTTTCGAGGAATTGCATACAATTCCCCGATTCTATCAAGGCAGCTTGATCCGCACCTGAGCGGTCAGTCCCGGCTTGATCAGCGGGTTCGGATTCAGGAACAAAATCGTCACCTTTCCGTCTGCCACGCGGGCGATTTCCCCGTTCAGCGCTTCGTTGCTCTGCTCTGCTACAAACACCGCCACCAGCATCCCTTCCTTGATTCGACTCAGCACCGCCGCTTCTGGTTCGACGACGATCTGCAGGTTTCCCAAGTCGGTCGCAATGCGGAAAACTTCGTCTTCGCCCTTTTGAATCTCGGCCCCCGCTTCGCCCTTGCGCATCACGATCACGCCATCGACCGGCGCATGTACTTGCGTCGCCTGCAGATTCGTCTCGGCGTCCTCAAGCTCCGCATTTCGCTCTTCCACCGCCTTCTTCGCCAGTTCGATATCTCTCGTCAAATCCGATATTCGCCCCTCGGCCACCTGCTGCCGTGCCCCCAACGTTTCATGATCCATCCGCCCGCTCTCGAAATCCTTCTTCGATTTTTCAAACGCCAGTCGCGGCGTGGCCCCTTGCTGGTTCAGCATCGACTGCCGCTGGTACAGTCGCTCGGCCCGCGTAAACTCTTCCTTCACCCGCGCCGCCTCGGCTCGCCCCCGCGATACC
>CANNLB010000507.1 GCA_947505565.1 Acidobacteriota bacterium
GCGTTGGAGCAAGCCGGGCTGCCGACCCCATCGGGCGGGGGCGGCAATGGGTTCGTTTCGGAATACAACCGCCAAATGGTGTTTGGGGGCACTTATACTCTGAGCCCCACTTCACTGCTCGACGTTCGGTTCGGCGCGTCGCGCAGCAAGGGCGGCCGGTTGCCGCTCGACATTGGCAAGGGCAACATGTTGTCGCTCTATGGAATTTCCGGCCTGACCGAGGATCCCGAGTATGCCGGCGGATTGAACACGCAGAACATCGGAGGCTATACCAGCTTGGGCCGCCAAGCGAGCAACCCGCAGTTTCAGAACCCGTCGGTGTATAACCCGAAGGTGAATTATTCACGGTTCCTGGGCCGGCTGAGCCTGAAGGCTGGTTATGAGTATCAGCGGATCCACACCGAGATTCAAGACTTCACGCCGCAGTACGGCCGAGATTCCTACAGCGGGCAGTTTACGCGTCCGACGACGGTGGCGGCCAACAGCGTCTACAACCTGGCTGACTTCCTGCTGGGGTTGCGTGGCAACTACGACGCCGCCAATGTGTTGGTGGCGCAATACCGCCAACAGATGCACTTTATGTACTTGCAAGCGGACTGGAAGTTTAGCTCGAAGCTGACGCTGAATCTCGGGGCTCGCTATGAGTTCGCAACGCCGCAGTACGAAGCGCAGAATCGGCTCTCGAACTTCGATCCGCAGACGAGAACATTGGTGCCTGCGACGGAAGGTTCCTTCCGCAACCGGAGCGGCGTTGAGCCGGACACGAACAACTGGTCGCCCCGGATCGGCCTGGCTTATTCGGTTAGCCCAAAGTTCGTGCTGCGAAGCGGCTTCGGCGTGAGCTACATCCACTTCAATCGCTTGGGTGGCGAGAATATTCTTAGCGGGAACATACCGTGGGTGCTCCGTCCCAGCATCGCGCAGCTTCCGTCGCAAGGCCCCTGCCGGGCAGGGCAAGCGCCGCAGACGTGCTTCCGCACGACTCCCGAGGGTTACCCCGTCGGCTTCCTGAATCCCGCCAATGTGTCGACGGCGACGACTCGGTCGCTCCATATCCCGGTGGACACGCGTACGGCGTACACGTCGAGTTGGCATTTTTCGCTACAGCGCGATTTAGGTAAAGACCTGGTGCTGGACTTGGCGTATGTCGGCAACCGGACGAGCAAGCTCGTGATTCTGGGCGACCTGAATCAGGCGCGCTTCAACGGCCCGACTGAGAATCTGACGGTGGACCAACGTCGCCCGATCACCGGATACACGACCATTCAGACGGCCCCGCCGCTAGGCTGGGCGAACTACCACTCGCTGCAGGTTCGGCTGGAACGCCGCTTCTCCAGCGGCTTGTATCTGCTCAACTCGTTTACCTATTCGAAGGCACTCGACAACGCGGCGGGTCATCTCGAAACTTTCTTCGGGGACGACTCCCGGACCAACGTGTTCAACCTCTCCAAGGAGAAGGGCGTTTCCAGCTACGACCAGACCCTGAACAATACGACGTCGGTCGTTTGGGATCTGCCGTTTGGTAAAGGAATGCGCTTCGGGACGGCGATGGCTGCCCCGTTCGACTACCTTGTCGGCGGCTGGCGCGTCACTCTCATCAATACAATGGGCAGCGGTTTACCAGGCACGCTGCGCTACAACACGGTGGCTCGCCAGGGGATCGGCGGGGCGGGGGTGTCGATTCGTCCGAACGTGACGGGGGCGAGTCTCTACTTCCCGAACGACCAGCGGGAATGGTTCCGTTGGCTTAACCCCGCGGCGGTGCAGCCGGTGGCGGCGAACGAGAGCAACCCGTTTGGTAATGCCGGCCGCGGCACCGTTCGCGGCGAGGCGCTCTATCAGGCGGACATCGGTCTCCACAAGACCTTCCCGATCACGGAGCGCTTTCGGCTGGAGTTCCGCGGCGAAGCGTTCAATCTTCTCAACTCGACCAACTTCCTGGTCCCGGATACCAACCGATCGAACGTCACCTACGGGACGGTCACCTCCACCCGCGCGGCCCGGCAACTACAGTTCGCCCTCAAGCTTGTCTTCTAGTCATCGATTATCACTCACAATGAAAAATATCTTCGTTTCCTTCTTCGTTCTTGGACTTCCGCTCTCCGCCTTGGCGCAACTGGACCAAGGACAAATCGCGGGCACGGTCACCGATCCTTCGAAAGAGCTCATCGTCGCCGCAAAGGTGTCGGTGGTGAGCGAACAGACCGGCCGGCGTGTGGCCGCCGCGACTGGGCCGAACGGCGGGTATGTCGTCCCCAATCTGGCAATTGGCTTCTATTCCGTCGAAATAGAAGCTCCAGGGTTTCGGAAGTTTGTTCGCGAAAAGGTGAAAGTGGACGTCGCTACGAGGACGTCGGTCGACGCCCAGATGACGCTGGGTTCGACGACCGAGACCGTGACGATTACCGATCAAATCGCGCCGCTCCAGGATTCCAGCGCGCAGTTGGGACGGGTCGTCGAGTCGCGCCAGATCTCAGACCTTGCGTTGAATGGCCGCAATCCGATCAATCTCGCCCTCATCAAAGCCGGAGTGGTGGGCAGCAACTTCAACGCGTTTAACCCGACGGGCTTCGGGACAGGGCTTTCGATCAATGGAGGTCAGTTGGATGGAAACAATGTGACGATGGACGGGGTATCGGCCGTCCGGACCAGGGGTGACGGTCAAAGCAGCCCGGCTTTGCTGGGCGTCTTCAACGCGGATGCGTTGCAGGAGGTGCAGATTCTGACATCGAGCTATCCCGCTGAGTACGGTCGCGCTTCCGACGGACAAATCCGTTTTGTCACCAAAAGCGGCTCGCGTGATTTTCACGGTACGGCCTGGCACTTTTTGCGAAATTCCGCCTTCGACTCCAACAGCTGGGTCCGCAACTCCAGTAACACGTTCGACGCGACCCGGCCCGCCCCATTCCGTTTCAATCAGCCTGGCTTTTCGATCGGCGGCCCGGTGTTCGTGCCGCGTCGGTTGAATGCCAAGCGGGACAGGATCTTCTTTTTTGTGGCCGAAGAGTGGATCAGCTACCGTCAGGAAAAAACCGGCTCGGCGACGGTTCCTAGCGCGCCGATGCGGCAGGGTGATTTCAGCGAACTGCTCAACGCGGCGAATCCGTTTTTCCGGCGGGCGATCTCATTGCGAGATCCGCTGAGCGGTGCCCCGTTTCCAAACAACGTGATTCCCAGCAATCGCCTCAGCCCCAACGGCATCGGTCTGTTGCGGGCATATCCGATGCCTACGGCAGGTTTTCAACTGGGGACGGCGAACTGGATCGACTCCCAACCCAATCCGCGAGATATCCGAAAAGATACGGTCCGCGTCGACGTGCTATTCGGATCGAGCCGCCTTTCCTTTACGGGCACCAACTTCTACTTCGCCGAGGACGACCCCTTCCGCGGCAGCTTCACGGTAGCGAACACCCGTTGGCGCCGTCCAAATCAGACGGGTGCGTTGAGTCTTTCCTCCACCGTCTCCTCCCGCATGGTGAACGAGTTCACCGCCACCGCCGCCAACGACGTCGTGCAAATGAGTCTCTACCCCTTCGACGGCGTAAACCGCTATGAGCGGTCGCGCTACAACATCAATTTCCCCTACGTCATCCCCGGTGCCAAGCGCCTGGAGAATCGGATCCCGACGATCGACATTACTGGTCTCACTTCGCTGGACGGATCATCCAAGCCGGGCACCA